>NZ_JABMCW010000119.1:0-15288 GCF_013179705.1 Pseudomonas sp. CM25
TCCTCCCGGGAGCAAGCCCGGAGCGAGGGAACCCCGAAGCGCAGCGTAGGGGCCGGATGATGGGAGCGGGCGGTTTTGGTTACTTTTGCCAAGACAAAAGTGACCCGCCGTAAGGGCGGAAAGGTGACTCAGCGCCACCCTCGCTAATGAATGTCTACTTGATATGAATGCCCATGGCTTGAAGCTTGAAGCTTGTGCGCCGGTTTTGATATGGCGAACAGTCCATTTGCGATGGCGACGCTTACTCACCTTTTCGCCCTTACGGCGAGTCACTTTTTTTCTTGGAAAAAAGTAACCATGGTTACTTTTGCCAGGACAAAAGTGACCCGCCGTAAGGGCGGAAAGGTGACTCAGCGCCACCCTCGCTAAGGAATGTCTACTCAAAATGAATGCCCATGGCGTGAAGCGTGAAGCGTATGCGCTCACTCCTACGGCAGAGGAGCGGAGGATTTCACCTCGCATGCACCGTAATGGCCACCAACCGTACCACCAGCGGCCTAACCATTAGCACACAAACGAAAGCCACTGGCATCGCCAGCTGATACGCCTTCATGACGTTGCTCAGGTACTCCGGGCTGAGGCCGGCATTGGCCGCGGTGATCACAAAACACATCAACAGCGCCATGATCGACGACATATAGAAAGCGAACACGTAAGGCGTGGCGCCCGGGTGCAATTTGCGACGGCTACGCGCTTGGGACAGGTCTCTCATGGCAACTCCTGAAAGCTGGGTGGACGCGCAGGTTAACAATCCAGCATCAAGCCGCTGTAGACCCGCCGGATTGATTTCTTTATAAAGAAAATCTTACGAATCCAAGAGCTCGCCCATGGATCTGCTCAACGCCATTCGCAGTTTCATCAAGGTGGCAGACGCCGGCAGTATCGCCGCCGGCGCTCGCAACCTCGGGCTTAGCCCGGCTGCGGTCAGTCAGAACCTGGCGCGCCTGGAAGCCCACCTGCAGGTGCGCCTGATCAGCCGGACTACCCGCAGCATGGCGCTGACACCCGCCGGCAGCCAGTATTACCAGCACGTCAGGCACATCGAGCGCGACCTCGCCCTGGCTGAGCAGGCCGTCACCACCCCCGACAGCGAGCCGCAGGGGCGGCTGTGCATTGCCTCCACCTCCGCGTTCGGGCGACACGTCCTGGCGCCGCTGATTCCTGCATTCAGTGCCCGCTACCCACTGCTTTCGATAGAGTTGGTAACGACCGATCGCAGGGTCAACCATGCCCGTGAAGACGTGGATGTCAGTCTGCGCATTGCCCCGCAACTGGAAGACCAGCTGCTCGCCCGGCCCATCGCCCGTATCCCGTTCATCTGCTGTGCCTCGCCCGGCTACCTGCAAGGCGCAGGTGTGCCTGCTACCCCCGAGGCCCTGCGCGATCACCGTTGCCTGGTATTCCGCTATCCGGTAGACGGCCGCTTTCTGCGCTGGGGCTTCGTGCGGGACGGGCTGCGCTTCGAGCCGGAGTTCGGCAGCGTACTTATCAGCGATGACATCGATGCCCTGACCCAGATGGCAGTGCACCATGGCGGCATCACTCGTCTGGCCGAGTTCATCGTACGGCCACACCTGGCATCCGGTGCGCTGGTGCCGCTGTTCGAGTACAGCGACAGCGGCAACGCCTATGCCCAGACCGAGCCAATGGACATCTACCTGTGCCTGGCCGACCGTTTCGCCATGACCACCAAGGTACGCGCTTTCATGGATTATCTGCGCGAATGCCTGGGCGACAGCTGGCAGGTGCAGGCATGAAAAAACCGCCACGAGGGCGGTTTTTCATGCGGCGCGGATGAATCAGAAGCGGTAGGTGAGCGACGCGCCGACACCGTGAGCGCTGTTCTCATACTTGGCCTGGTAGCTGCCTTTGGTTGCGCTGACCTGGTTGACCTTGGTGTCCTCTTCCCACAGGTAGGAGTAGGCCACGTCGATGGTCATGTCGTCGTTGGGGCTCCAGCCGGCACCCAGGCTGAAGACCTTGCGGTCGCCAGTGGGGATGCGCGGTGAGCGGTCATGGTTGTTGGTCGGCGACTGGTCGACGGTGAAGCCGGTGCGCAACACCCACTCCTTGTTGACCTTGTACGACGCGCCAATGGCATGCGCCCAGGTGTCGTGCCAGTTCTGGTCTTCCTTGATGGTTTCGAAGGCCGAACCTGTCAGCGGGCCTGGTACATCGTTCTGCACGGTGATGTCTTTCAGGCGGCTCCAGCGCGTCCAGGTGCTGCCTGCGTACAGGGTCCACTGGTCGTCCAGTTCATGGGTTACCGAGAGGTCGACCGATTCCGGTGTCTTGATCTTCAGACTGGCGTCGAACTTGTTGCCGTTGAACGGCCCGATCAGCGGGGTGCTGACGCGGGTCTTGCCTTCGAGCTTGTAGTCGACCATCGAATGGTAGGTCAGGCCGACGCGGGTGCTGTCGGTGGCCTGTACCAGGATACCGATGTTGTAGCCAATGGCGGTATCGTCGCCCTTGATCTTCACTTCGCCGTCGTTGCGGCCCGGGGTGAACGGGTTGATCAGGCTCGAGCCCAGTTCACCCTTGATGCGGTTGATGGTAGGGCCGAAACCGATCGAAACCTTGTCGTTGAAGGCGTAGCTGACGGTTGGCTGGAAGGTGACTACCTCGACGTGGCTCTTCTTGCCCCAGTATCGTGCAGCGTCATCGCTGCCATAGTCGGTTACCAGGCCGAATGGAACGTAGACACCGAAGCCGACGCTCCAGTGGTCGTCGATCGGCTTGACGTAGTAACCCATGGGTACGCCAACCAACGGCACCATGTCACCATCGGTTTCCCCCCCGAGGTTGCTACCCGGGCCCGAGATGTCGGACTTGGCGATGACGGCGGCGCCGCCCACGGTGAATTGTTCACGTTTGAGGCGAGACATGCCGGCCGGGTTACCAAACACGGTGCTGGCATCTTCGGCAGATGAAGAACGTCCCGCGAAACCTGTCCCCATGCTGCTGATGCTCTGCTCGTTGAGCGCGAAGCCGGCAGCGAACAATTGGCTGGATGCAAGCGTGATCGCAACGCCGAGGGAGGTTTTGAGCATTACTTTTTTCATTATTAGAAAACTCCTTGGGATCTCCGGGGCGAAAAGCTACCAACAAATCACGCTCTGCGCTATAGCCTCAATCGCAGGAGTTAGAGCGGTTTTGTAGGACAATCCGACCACAATTCCCTTTTTTTCGCTTTTTTTGTAGGACGCTTCCTAAGATGCCTGTGGCAATCTCTGATCTATGCAGGTGTGCCAGGCATGAGTGAAGTCGCGCAGGCGACCCTGGGGGTTGAAAATCTGTCGCCAGATCCGCGCCAGGCCCAGCAAGTCGTCCGCCGCAGGCAGCAGCGTTGCCTGCTCTTCGACGAGCATCCAGGCGATAGCGGTGGAGTAGCGCAGGTTGACGGTGAGCTCCAGGTGCGGGCCGCCGAGGAAGGCGTGCTGGCTGGCGAGGCCACGGACTACGCTGGCCAGGTCGGGATCGCGGGCCAGATAGTCATCCCACAGTGCCTGGTGGCGGTGTTCGCCGATGCGGTACAGGCCATGCCCGCGCCGGTCATGCAGGGCCGAGCCCAATGCCGACTGGCTGGCGGCGATACCCAGCAACAAGGCTTCGGCGCTCGCGCAGTGACGATTGAGGTAGACCAGGGTGGGTCGGATCACATACTGACACAATTCATTCGCCGCAATACCCATGATGCCCTCGAACAGTAAAGGGCCGGACGGGCACTGGAGCTTGGCAGCTGGTGAATGATCAGGCCCGCCGGAAGCGGTTAGCACCGCTCGAGTTGAAGTGTAGTGTGATAACCGTGGTGTAAAGAGCTGTTTTTAAATCGATTGCTGCCTGACGCACTGGGCGATATGCCCTAAGGCAATTACGCCAAGAACGTTCAGGCAGGCTCACGATGGGAGGATTCAGCGCTTGAATGCCGCCGTATTCGCCACTCACGCGGTGAGCGATTGGCGAGTCCGGGCGATGACCGCCTGCAGCGGTTCAGTGCGGCTGTACTGTTCGGGGTACAGGCGCTCGGTGTGGCAGGCGACGCCGTGTTCGTCTACCAGGGTGAAACTGAAGCTGCCCTTGCGTGGGGCAACGATAAGGCACTTCAACGGCGAGAAGGCCTGGGAAAGGGTGCCAATGGCAGCCTGAATTTGATGAGTATGCATATTGTTGGAGGTTCCTGCTTTAAACACGGGAGATATGATCCGTGCATGATAGAAACGTTCCAGTGACGCCTTTATTAAGGGACGAACGAACCTGACTGGAACAAAGCAGCCAGAGGGGGCGCAATCAAAGGTGGGCGCTTGGGCTGACTGGTAGGTACTTAGGAAGGCAGGCAGCACGCCGGGGCCAAGGTTCTAGGCCGTCGGGGTGGAATCCTGATCAATCTGTCACGTGATTCGTGCTTGGGCAGCGCTGGGCTGGCGAGGGAATCATCGATTGGGCCGGTCCGCTTTCGGCAGGGCCACTCATTAGTGAGGGCGGGTCTGCAAGGACGCTTTAGGCCAGAATTGACTTTCAGCTTGGTACTAACGAGGGGCACCTTACCGCAACCGTGGGTGCTTTGCAAGCGTTGCCACGCTGGTGGAGGTGAGCCGAGCAGTATGGCGCGTATTTGCGTTGCTGGGAAGAGGGGGCAAGTGGCCCGTATTCGGGCGAATGCACCTGTTTCGTGCATGCAAATGAGGGTTTCTGCTGCAGTTGTTCACATTCCCGGCAGCGGTTGTAACAGGTCCGCAACACGGCCCTGGCGTCTCGCCAATGCCTTGACTGCAGGGTTAAGTCAATGAAAAAAAACACTATTTTTAGCTGGTGAAAAAATCGTCAGTTTGACCAAGGCCCCCAATTCACGGGGGTTTGCGGGGTGTGGAGGGGGGTTGTCCACCGAGTTATCCACAGGATCTGTGGATTGTCCCGCGCGCTTGCTCTAGCACGGGTGTGCCAGCAACAGAGTGAACTGTCCGACAATCGTGATGCACCAACGGACTGGTCGGTCACTCAGCTGAAAACGTCAAGAAAAGATCATTGAAAATTTTTTTCAATCCTCCGTAAATCGACAGGTCAAGGTGGCAAAAACAGCGTAGAGTGGCGCGCCTTTCGAGTTGCCAAACCTGTTGCTAATGAAGTTTCGCGGTAAACACCTCGCCAGCCCTGCGGCATCTGCTCCTGCACCCTCCGCCAAGCGCTTTTCCCTCACCGTGGCCTTATGGCTGCTCGACAGCCCGCGCCTGGGCGAAAAGCCCCAGGTCAAGCACCTGGCAGGGCGTCTGCTGAAGCAGCCTGCGCGGCAAGGTGTGGTGGTGGCGCAAAGCCGACTGGGCCAGATGCTGTGCCGTGATTGCGGCAATGCCCGAGACCGCCGCATCGGCCATGATCTGCTGCGTCAGGCGGCCCGCGCCGGTGATCGGCGGGCGCAGCTCGAGTACGCGCGGTTGTGCCAGCACAACGAGCCGGATCAGGCGCGCTACTGGCTGGAGCTGGCCGCCGGGCAGGGATCGCAGGAAGCGCGAAGGTTGCTCCGGCAGTGGTTCCCGTCCTGAAGGTGTAGTGCTCGTGCCCGCGAAAGGGCCGGCACAGGCAACACACCGCTCGGGCTGATAAGCTGCGCAGCAATCATCCAGGATCTTTCGGGGTAAGCATGACAGTGGATCTGGCCAGCATTCTGCTGGGCTTGGTGGCGGGTGCCGTACCCTGCCTGGGTTGGCTCATGCAGGTGCAGCGCCGGCAAGGCGCCCGGCAAGGCGAGCAGGCCTTGCTCGAAGAGCGCCTGAACGCCGCACAGCTGGCCCAGGCCGGCCTGCAGGCGCAGCTGGAGGCCAGCCGCGACGAGGTCAGTGACCTCAGCGAAGCCAACACCCTCAAGCAGACCCAGCTGGCTGCCCAGGGCCGCGAGCTGGAGCTGCTGCAGGTCGACCGGGACAACGGCCGTGACGCCGCCCACGCCTGGAACCTGGAACGCGCCAACCGCGAAGCCGAACTGCGCCGGCTGGAAGCGCAGACGGCACGCCTGGAGGCCGAACTGCGCGAGCAGCAGGAAAGTCACCAGCAGCGCCTGGAAGACCTGCAGGAGGCACGCGACACCTTGCGTGCCCAATTCGCCGACATGGCCACGCGGATTTTTGACGAGCGCGAGCAGCGCTTTGCCCAGACCAGCCAGCAACAGCTGGGCCAGCTGCTCGACCCGCTCAAGGAGCGCATCCAGTCCTTCGAAAAACGCGTGGAAGAAAGCTACCAGCAGGAGGCGCGCGAACGTTTCTCGCTGGGCAAGGAGCTCGAGCGCCTGCAACAGCTCAACCTGCGCCTCTCCGACGAGGCCACCAACCTGACCCAGGCCCTGAAGGGCCAGAAAACCCAAGGCAACTGGGGCGAGCTGATCCTCGAACGCGTACTGGAGCATGCCGGCCTGGAAAAGGGCCGCGAATACCAGACCCAGGTCAGCCTGAAGAGCGCCGATGGCGAGCGCTTCCAGCCCGACGTGCTGATCATGCTGCCGGGCGACAAACAGGTGGTGGTGGACGCCAAGGTCAGCCTCACCGCCTACCAGCAGTTTGTCGCCGGTAATGACGAGGCGGCGCTCAAACAGCACGTGCAGTCGCTGCGCAGCCATGTCAAAGGCCTGTCGGGCAAGGACTACAGCCGCCTCGAAGGCCTGCACAGCCTGGATTTCGTGCTGCTGTTCGTGCCCATCGAAGCGGCTTTCGCGGCAGCCCTGCAAGCCGAGCCGGGCCTGTTCCAGGAAGCCTTCGACCGGCAGATCGTGATCGTCAGCCCCACCACCTTGCTCGCCACCTTGCGGGTGATCGACAGCCTGTGGAAGCAGGAACGCCAAGGCCAGAACGCCCGCGAAATCGCCGAGCGGGCAGGCTGGCTGTACGACAAGTTTGTGCTGTTCATCCAGGACCTGGACGAGTTGGGCAGCCGCCTGCAGCAGGTGGACAAGGCCTATGCCGCGGCGCGCAACAAGCTGTGCGAAGGGCGCGGCAACCTGGTCAGTCGCAGCGAGCAGCTGAAACTGCTGGGCGCGCGGGCCAGCAAAAGCCTGCCGCCAGACCTGCTGGAACGGGCGCTGTCCGACGAAGCGTTGCCGGACGCGGCGCTTACTGAACCTGGCTCAGATGGCGATTGAGCAGGGCGCGCAGGGCCGCCGGCTTGACCGGCTTGGCCAGGTAATCCAGGCCTGACGCATGCACCATGGCGATGGTTTCTTTGCTGCCGTCGGCACTGATGACCACGCCCGGCACTGGCTCGCCAACGCGGGCTCGCAGCCAGCCCATCAGGCCGGTGCCGGTCTCGCCGTCGTCCAGGTGATAGTCCACCAGCGCCAGATGCGGGCGCATGCCCTTGGCCAGCAGCGCCTCGCATTCGGCCTGGTTGCGTGCAGTCCACACCTGGCAGCCCCAACGGCTTAGCAGGCTGTTCATGCCAATCAGGATGCTGTCTTCATTGTCCACGCACAGCACTTGCAGCCCTGCCAGCGGCTGGCCGCCTTGCTCCACCGCGGCAGTGGGGGCCGGCGCGGCCTGGCGGGCAATGGGCACGCTGACGCGGAACACCGTGCCCTTGCCCGGCCACGAGCGTACTTCCAGCGTATGCCCCAGTACCCGGCACAGGCCGTCGGCAATCGCCAGGCCCAGGCCCAGGCCTTTTTCGGCCCGGGTCTGGTGGCTGTCCAGGCGCTTGAACTCCTGGAATATCACCTGCAGCTTGTCGTCGGCAATGCCCGGGCCACGGTCCCAGACCTCCAGCCACAGGCGCTCGCCCTGGCGCCGTGCGCCCAGCAGGATCGGGCTCTTGCCATAGCGCAGGGCGTTGGTCAGGAAGTTCTGCAGCACCCGGCGCAGCAGCTTGATGTCGCTGTCCACCCGCAGTCGGCTGCCGCGCAAGCGGAACTCCAGGCCTTTTTCGGCGGCCAGCACCTTGAACTCGGCGCCCAGGGTGTCGAACAGCTCGTTGAGGGCGAACGGCTTGGCATCCGGGGTGATCTTGCCGTTCTCCAGGCGCGAGATATCCAGCAGGTCGCTGATCAGCTCTTCGGCAGAGCGCAGAGAACTGTCCATGTGCTGCACCAGCTGCTGGGCTTCATCGTTCATGCCCTCGGCCTGCTGCGACAGGGCGGCGGAGAACAGCCGCGCGGCATTCAGCGGCTGCATCAGGTCATGGCTGACGGCCGCCAGGAAGCGGGTCTTGGACTTGCTCACCGCTTCGGCCTGGCTCTTGGCTTCGGACAACGCCTGGTTCAGTTGCGACAGCTCATGGGTGCGTTCTGCCACCCGTTGTTCCAGGCCTTCGTTGGCATCGCGCAGGGCCTGCTCGGCCTCGCGGAACGGGGTGATGTCGGTGAAGCTCATGACAAAGCCTCCACCGGGCATCGGGTTGCCGATCAGCTCGATCACCCGGCCATTGGGGAACAGCCGCTCGGAGGAGTGCGCGCGGCCCTGGCGCATCCAGTGCAGGCGCCGGGCCACATGCACCTGCGCCTCGCCGGGGCCGCACAAGCCGCGCTCGGCGTTGTAGCGGATGATGTCGGCAATCGGCCGGCCTACGCTGATCAGCCCGTCCGGGTAGTTGAACAGTTCCAGGTAGCGGCGGTTCCAGGCGACCAGGTGCAGGTTCTGGTCAACCACGCTGATGCCCTGGTTGATGTTTTCGATGGCCCCTTGCAGCAGGGCGCGGTTGAACTGCAGCACTTCACTGGCTTCGTCGGCTATGCGCACCACGTCTTCGAGCTGCATGTCCCGGCCTTCGATGGCGGCCTTGACCACGGCGCGGGTCGACGAGGTGCCAAGCACGCCGGCCAGCAGGCGTTCGGTATGTTCGATCCAGTCGCCGTCGGCATTCTGGTTGGGGTTGAAGCCCTTGCCCTGGCGGTAGGCGAAGCGGATGAAGCTCTGCCGCGCGCGCTCTTCACCGACAAAGCGCGAGGCCAGGGTCAGCAGGTCGTCGATCTGTACCGCCAGAAGCGGCTTGCTGCTAGGGCGGGCGCTGGTTTGCTGGCCGATGAAACGGCCGGCCTGCCAGTGCTCGGACACCCGGGTGCGCGACAGCACCGACACCCAGGCAAACAGGGTGAAGTTGCCCGCCAGTGACAGCACCACGCCTTGGGTCAACGGGCTGATCGGCAGGTCAAGCGGGTTGCCGTGCAGCCAGGCAAGCCCCGGGAACAGCTGCAGCGACCAGCCCAGGCTATGCGCGGCAATTGGCAGCACCAGGGTGTAGAACCACAGGAAAATGCCGGCGGCCAGGCCGGCGAACACGCCACGCCGGTTGGCCTGCTTCCAGTACAGCGCGCCGAGCATGGCCGGGGTGAGCTGGGTCACGGCGGCGAAGGCGATCTGGCCGATGGTCGCCAGGCTGGCCGTGGAGCCCAGCAGGCGATAACTGACGTAGGCCAGCAACAGGATCACCACGATGGTGACCCGACGCACCGAGAGCATCCAGTGGCGGAATGCCTCGAACGGCCGCTCGGCGTTGTTGCGCCGCAGCAGCCAGGGCAGCAGCATGTCGTTGGACACCATGGTCGACAGCGCCACGGCCTCGACGATGACCATGCCGGTGGCTGCCGACGCGCCGCCAATGAACGCCAGCAGCGCCAGGCTCGGGTGGGCCTCGGCCAGCGGCAGGCTGATCACGAACGAGTCGGAAATCACCGTCCCCGGCAGCAGCATCTGCCCGGCCAGGGCAATCGGCACCACGAACAGCGCAGCCAGCGCCAGGTACATCGGGAACACCCAGCGTGCCAGGCGCATGTCCTGGGGTTCGATGTTTTCCACCACGGTGACGTGGAATTGCCGCGGCAGGCAGATGATCGCCATCATCGCCACGGCGGTTTGCACCACCATCGACGGCCAGTTGATGGTTTCTTGCCAGTAGTCCTGCAGGTGGATCGACTGGCGCGCCTGGGTGAACAGGTCATCGAAACCGTCGTACAGGTTGAAGACGACGAAAATGCCCACGGCCAGGAAGGCCAGCAGCTTGACCAGCGACTCAAAGGCAATGGCCAGCACCATGCCGCGGTGGTGCTCGGTCACATCCAGGCTGCGGGTACCGAAGACGATGGCGAACAGCGCCAGCACCAGCGACACCACCAGTGCAGTGTCCTGTACCCGGGTGCCGGTGGCGTCGGCGCTGGCGCCGATCAGCAGGTTCACGCCCAGCACGATGCCCTTGAGCTGCAAGGCGATGTACGGCAAGACACCGACCAGGCAGATCAGCGCCACCACCACCGCCAGGGTTTGCGATTTGCCATAGCGGGCGGCGATGAAGTCGGCGATCGAGGTGATGTTCTGCTGCTTGCTGATCAGCACCATCTTCTGCAGCACCCAGGGCGCGAACAGCAGCAGCAGCACCGGGCCCAGGTAGATCGGCAGGAACGCCCAGAGCTGTTCGGCGGCCTGGCCGACCGCGCCGAAGAAGGTCCAGCTGGTGCAGTACACCGCCAGCGACAGGCTGTACACCCAGGCACGCAGCTTCGGCGGCAACGGCGTGCTGCGGCGGTCGCCATAGAAGGCGATGGCGAACATGACGGCCATATAGGCCAGGGCGACCACGGCGATCAGCCCGCTGGACAACGACATGAAAACTCCGAAGCAAAAAGATAACGCGGTCCCGATCAGTCAGTCTGGCACGCAGGTGGCGTTACGTCAGCGCCGACGATAGTCGCGTGGCAGCGGGTCGCAGGGGGAGCCGGCAAGCCTCTGTCATGCTTTACGGGTACCCAACCCATAAAACACCCCTGCCAGTATCACCGACAACACCAGCAGGTAGAAGATCGCCCCCGGCCACAGGTGCACCAGGGCGAACCCCACCATCACCGGCCCCAGTGCCGCGCCAAGGTTGGACAGGTTCTGCGCACCGTAATACACCCCGCGCAGGTGCTCCGGCGCGATCAGGTCGATGAACATGTATTCCGCCGGGATCACGATGATTTCGCCCAGGGTGAACACCAGCATCGCCAGGCACCAGGCCAGCACCGAGCCGGCCAGCGCAAAACCCAGCAGCCCGGCAATGAACAGGCCCATCCCGGCCAGCAACCAGGGCATCAGGCGCTGACGACTGATGCGCCGGCCAATGAGGTATTGCAGGGCGATCACCGTGACCGCGTTGGTGGTCACCAGGTAACCGACCAGCCGCGCCGCCTCGGCCGGGCTGCTGGTCACCACCAGGTACTGCGACAGGTAGGCCGTGAACTGGCCGAACACCACCGCGCTCAGCACCCCGCCCAGGGTAAAGCACACCAGCCTGCGGTCCCGCGCCAGCCCCAGCGCCACCTGGCCGAAACCGGCCGCAGGTTTTTCCGCCGTACTGGCCTGCAGGCTGCGATCACCCAGGCGCCAGTAGGCCAGGCACATGCCCAGGCCGAGCACGGCGGAGGCGATGAACGGCATATGGTCGTGCAACTCCAGCATGGCTACGCCCAGCAGCGGGCCGGTGGCATAGCCGACGTTGCTCAGGGTGTACTTGATGGCGAACACTTCGGCCCGCTCTTCCACCGGCAATAACGCGCAGAACCCGGCCTTGGCAGCGATATCCACCACCGCCAGGGCCAGGTTGATCAGCACCAGGCACAGGAAGAACAGCAGTGCCGAGCGGCTGGCGACGGCGCCGACAAAGGCCAGGGCAAACAGCAGGGTGCTGACGCTGACCAGCGTGTGGTTGCGCAAGGTATCCACCAGGTGGCCGCCGTACAGGCTCAACAGCGAGGCAATGATCAGCGCGCCACCGATCAGCAGACCGATCTGGCTGATCGGCAGCTGGAAGTTGTCGGCCAGGTACACCACCAGGTAAGGCAGGGTGAGGGCGCGGGCGACGGTCAGGGTGAAGGTGGTGGTGAGCAGCAGGCGCACGGTGTGCGGGTAGCGTCTTATGGCGGCGAACATAGCCACGTCCTTGTTGTGGAACAGCCTGGTCGGAGCATATGCCACATCAGGCGGGCTGTGCAGCCCATCGCCGGGGAGCCCTCAGGGCATCACCTGGAAGCTGGCCTTTTCCAGCGCCTGCGAGTCCAGGCCGACCATCACGTCGAACCCGCCGGGCTCAATGACAGGGCGCAAGTCACGGTCCATGAAGCCGAGCGCAGACTGGGGTATTTCAAGAACCACCTCTCGAGTCTGGCCGGGTTCGAGCAGCAGCTTTTCGAACCCTATCAGCTGTTTCACCGGCCGGCTTACAGAGGCGCTACGGTCACGCACATACAATTGCACGACTGTTTCACCGCTGCGGGTCCCTTCGTTACGAACAGTGGCCGCGACACGCAAATCCTGCCCCGATCGCAATCGGGCGCTCGACAAACGGGGTGGCGAGACACTGAATCGGGTGTAGCTCAAGCCGAAACCGAAGGGGTAAAGCGGCGTATCGTCGATGTCGTAGTAGCGTGATCGATAAGCAGATGGCGTTGCCGGATCGAACGGCCGACCGGTGTTGAGATGGTTGTAGTACATCGGAATCTGGCCCGCGCTGCGCGGGAAGGTCACCGCCAGCTTGCCAGAGGGGTTGTAATCGCCAAACAGCACGTCGGCGATGGCATTGCCACCTTCGGTTCCACTGAACCAGGTCTCGAGCACCGCATCGGCCCATTGGCTTTCCTCGGTGATGGTCAGCGGGCGACCATTCATCAGTACCAGCACCAACGGCTTGCCAGTCGCCTTCAGCGCGCGCAGCAACGCCCGCTGCTGCTCCGGCAGATTCAGGTCGGTCCTGCTGGCGCCCTCATGGGACATACCCCGGGCCTCACCCAGGGCGGCGACGATGACGTCGGCCCGGCGGGCAGCGGCGACGGCCTGTGCAATCAGGGTTTCGGGCGCCGTCGGATCGAAGCTCATCTGGTTGTCGGCCAGCAGTGCAAAGGCAAGCGGGTCGTCATTGATGTTCGCGCCTTTGGCGTACACCAGCCTGGCGTCAGGTGCCTGGGCGTTTTCGATGCCCCGACGCAAGGTGATCGCGTGCCCGGGCTTGCCGCTGGCATGCCAGCTGCCCAGGATGTCCAGCGCATTGTCGGCCAGCGGCCCGACCAGGGCGATGTTCGCGTGCGGGTTCAGTGGCAGTACCTGCTTGTGATTTTTCAGCAGTACCAGCGAGCGCCGCGCCATATCCCTGGCCTCGGCACGGTGAAGGCGTTGCGCTTCGCCGACGGCTGCATGGGGTGCCTGCAGGCGGCGAAAAGGGTCATGGAACAGGCCAAGATCGTACTTGGTGGACAGCACCTGGCGCACCGCGGCATCGAGTTGTTGCTCACTTGCCAGCCCTTGCTTGATCAGGCTCTGCAAGTACCGGGCGAAGTAGCGGTCACTCATGCTCATCTGTGTGCCGGCGGTGAACGCCGCTTCCGCCGCACCCTGGCCGTCCTCGGCAATTCCATGGTCGATCAGCTCCGCCACCGCACCGTGATCACTGATGACCAGCCCGTTGAACTGCCACTGCCGACGAAGCACGTCCTGCAGCAGCCAGCGGTTGGCAGTTGCCGGCACGCCGTTGAGGCTGGTCAACGCGGTCATTACAGCGCCAGCCCCGGCGTCCACCGCCGCCTTGAAGGGCGGCAGGTGGTCTTCGGCCAGGCGTCGCTCGCTCATGTCCGTGGTGTTGTAGTCGCGGCCACCCTCGACTGCGCCATAGCCGGCGAAATGCTTTACGCAGGCCATCAAGCTGTTGCTGGCCCCCAGTGTCGGCCCCTGCAGTGCGCGGATCACTACCTGGGCGATGCGTGCGGCAAGGTAGGTATCTTCGCCGTAGCCCTCCGACATCCTGCCCCAGCGCGGATCGCGACTGATATCCAGCACGGGGGCGAATGTCATGTCCAGGCCATCGGCGGAACCTTCGATGGCGGCCACCCGGGCAGCGCTGGCGATTGCGTCGAGGTCCCAGCTTGAAGCCTGGCCAAGGTTGATCGGAAAGATCGTGCGCTGCCCGTGCACCACATCGCCAGCAAAGAACAGCGGGATGCGCAGCCGGCTGCGCTGGGTGGCCGCCTGCTGAAGGGCGCGGATCTGCGCAGGGGTTATGCCGGGTTCGGTGAACATCGCCCCCACTTCACCCCGGGCAACCGCATCGAGCTCCGTGCTGGAGGGCGGCGCAGCGCGTGCATGCTGCATGCGTAGTTGGCCGATTTTCTCCTGCACGGTCATTTGCCTGAGCAGCGCATCCAGCAACGCGTCCTTGTCGGCGCTCATGGAGTGCCCGCTGGCGGGGTAGGCGGCGAGCAAGGCCGCAAGCCAGAGGGTTGCCACAGGCCTTTTGCGCAAAACCTTGATCAGACCGATACGCTTGTTCATCCAGGTTTCCGGCAGAACACATAGCCTGGACATTGATGCCTGGGCGCGTAACTCGCTACTGTCATTACTGTCAGTTGACATCTGCGATGTGGCTTTGCAGCGTCATGCGCATTCTAATAAGGCAACGGGCCCTTCTGGCCGAACCCAGGACCAAGGACGATGAGTCACTCCTCGCAATTCACCTTGCTCGGCAAACGGCGCTTCCTGCCGTTCTTCATCACCCAGTCACTGGGTGCCTTCAACGACAACCTGTTCAAGCAGTCTCTGATCCTGGCGATCCTGTTCAAGCTCAGCCTGGGCGACGGTGACCGTTCGATCTGGGTCAACCTGTGCGCCTTGCTCTTCATCCTGCCGTTCTTCCTGTTCTCGGCGCTGGGTGGGCAGTTTGGGGAAAAGTTCGCCAAGGATGCGTTGATCCGCTTCATCAAGCTGGCCGAGATCGTGATCATGTCGGTCGGTGCGCTGGGGTTCATCACCAACCACCTGGCGCTGATGCTGGTGGCGCTGTTCGGCATGGGCACCCACTCGGCGCTGTTCGGCCCGGTGAAGTATTCGATCCTGCCGCAGGCCCTGCGTGAAGAGGAACTGGTCGGTGGCAATGGGCTGGTGGAAACCGGCACCTTCCTGGCCATCCTCGCCGGCACCATCGGCGCCGGGGTGATGATGTCGGCCGATAGCTATGCCACGGTGGTGGCTGGTGGCGTGGTCGGCACGGCAGTGCTCGGCTACCTGGCCAGCCGCTGGATCCCGCGGGCGGCTGCCGCCGCGCCGGAAATGGCCCTGGACTGGAATATCTTCAAACAGTCGTGGGCGATCCTGCGCATGGGTCTGGGCCAGCCGCCAGCGGTGTCGCGCTCGATTGTCGGCAACTCGTGGTTCTGGTTCGTCGGCGCCATCTACCTCACGCAGATCCCGGCCTACGCCAAGGACTGGCTGCACGGTGACGGTACGGTCGTGACCCTGGTGCTGACACTGTTTTCGGTGGGCATCGCGCTGGGCTCGCTGCTGTGCGAACGGCTTAGTG
>NZ_JABMCW010000012.1:0-41758 GCF_013179705.1 Pseudomonas sp. CM25
CGCTTGGGCTTTTGGCGGGTTTCGTCCGACGTTGGGGCGGGACGAAGCGCGTTCAGTTCTGCCTCGATAGCCTCAAGGTCGGTGTTGAGCAAGTCATCCAGCAAGCTGCCTTGCGCTGGGCTGATCTGCTCGCTGCGCTTGGCGAACTTGTGGCGCTTGAGGATGGCAATCTCGTGAGAGAGCTGCTCGATGATCGTCTCGTCACGATGGATTTTTCGGCCCATGGTGTCGACCTTCGACAGCAACTGCGCAGCGAGTGCGCGCAGTTGTTCAGGTGTCATTTGGTCGAGATTGGGCGAGCAAGTCATGCCGTGGATTTTACCAAAGCGATCCACCTGCCACAGCTGAAAAGCAAGGCTAAATCACTGTGATTGCGCCGTCAGCGCCAACTCGCTGCCATGGCAAACCGAGCACCAGCGCTTGAAGTTGTTCAGCGTCGAGCCCGACTTCCAAGCCACGATGAGTGCCAGGCCAGTGAAACTTGCCTTGGTTCAAACGCCTCGCGGCAAGCCAGATGCCCACGCCATCGTGCACCAGCACCTTCATCCGGTTGGCCCGGCGGTTGGCGAACAGATAAGCGCAGTGCGGCTTCGCCGCACCGAACACAGCGACCACGCGGGCCAACGCAGTTTCGGTGCCGGCGCGCATGTCCATGGGCTCGGTGGCTAGCCAGATGGCGTCGATGCGTATCATTGCGAGAGGCTGCGGATAAAACGTGCGCAGCCGTCCGGGTCGGAGATGGGACATTTGACCGTGATGGATTTGTCGCCCAGCGGCAGTGCGATGACCACGGCTTCATCAGCGTGCCGTTTAGGCATCGGTTGCAGCGGTACAAACGCGGGAAGTGGCGCGACGGGGTTATCACGGTAAATCGGCAGCCACTTGCGAATCACGTTGGCATTGATGCCGTGGCTGATGGCGACGCTGGAAACAGAGGCACCGGGTTTCAAGCATTCCTGCACGACCTGGGCCTTGAAGGGTTTGGGATAGGAGCTTCGTTGGCGCATGGAAATCCTGGCGATAAGGGTGATCGCGTCCGCTTAAAAATAGGCGGACACCATCGCCCTTAATTCCGGATTTCTGAAGGTGTGTTCGCTGGCCGCTTACCCAGGAACTCAGTCCAGGACAACTACACGAGCCACTCGCCACTGTCCTGCTTCACCGCTTCGCTCGGAGACGGTAGAAGCGTATAGCCTTGGTGCTGAAGGTATTCGGCAGCGTTCACTGTCCTACCCGGGCAAGCTTGGGTATCCTTAGCTCCTGTGTCTGTGTGAAAAGCAAAGTGTAGACCTGTGGAGTTTCTTGGCAGCCCTTGTGTTGGTGCCAAAGCCCGATAGGTAACGACTGCTTGATCTACCGGTGCCGTGATTCCAGATCCGATTCAGTCATCGATCTTCAACGTATCCCAGATCGGCGCTGATCTTTGTGCTGCACTCCCTCAGCAGCGCCTCAAACTTCTCCGTAGCACCCTCTGGATCCATCACGGCATCCGGGCCTGACAGATTGATTGCAGCCGTCACTTCTCCCCTGTGGTCTTTGATAGCCATCGCAATCGCAGTGGAGTAATCCGAACGATGCAGCACCCATCCCTGCGCTCTGTCACCCTCGATCATATCTTGCAGCTCGAGCTGAGTCCGTGGGGCAGGGGCAGGGTAATCGTCTAAACGGATGTGTTGGTAAAGTGCGGCAAGCTCTACCTGGTCAAGACCGGTGAGTAGCATGCGGCCAATCGCCGTGCAGTGGCATGCGATGCGGGTGCCAACCGGAATGTTTACGGACAGCCGCTGAGCCGCAAACGCTCGGTAGACATACAGGCTTTCCGTATTCTCCCGCACGGCCAAATGGCAGGAGAGAGAAGTGCGATCTCGCAATTGATTCAGGTGAGGCATGGCGACATCGACAATGTCGCGGCTGGCGAGGTAACTGAAGCCATCGCTGATGACTCGGGCTCCGAGCTCGTACTGACTGTTGTGTTTGTTCAAGTAACCCATATCGGTCAACGTGAACACTATCCGGTATAGCGCCGAGGTGCTGACGTTCAATCGCTCGGCGATCTCCTGCATGCTCAGACTACGCGTTCGAGCGTTGAATAGGCCAAGCACCGCGAGCCCTCGGGCTAGGGCAGGTACGCTGTAGTCGGCATCCTTAACGGGGGCGTCGATCATCGTTCGTTGCTCATCCGGGATCTGGGAAGCGATATCATGTGTGCCGGCCACGACCGTAGTGGACATGGTCTGCTTCAGCTCGTAGTCAGCACAGCATGATCTGTATCACTTAATACAGCGCGTCGATCTGTAGGGCTCGTCCATCAAACTCGGCCATCGCATCCATTAGTGCGCCTTTGAAATACTCGAGCGAAGCGCGATCACACAGGATGTGAAAGATCGGGTGCGATTCAGCACTGATGTTGATGACGATCACGTTGATCCTTGCAGCCGATGTTTGTGCAACGGCGCCATGCGCAAATGCAGCGCTGCGTAGATCAACCCCACACAGTTTGGCCATGACTTCAGCCGCGTGAGCGCCGCTCAGCTGCATCCACGCATGGCTGTCTTCGCGAGGCAAAAGGTAGTTGGCCAAATGATCCATCTCCCAGCGAGCTTCTTCATCGGCGATGCGCTCACCTCTGTCTCGCAGGCTGCCCAGGAGCAAATACTCTGTCTGCGACAGACGCGCCACGTGGCTACCGTCCGGTTGGGTAATGGCCTGGTTTGGCTTATCAGGAAGGCTGAAGCCGCGGGATTGCAGGTATTCGCCACTCTGAGCGCCGCGAAAACCAACCCTTGGAAGCCCCGTCAGGTCGACCACCGCACATTGCTGAAGTGGGCCCGGCCCGATGTCATTGAGATTGGACATGTCAGAGCTCCTGGCGCTGGTTGTCTGGATCGAAGAAGGGGAGCTTTACGACGGTTGCCTGGACGACCACACCATCTTCAACTCGGATCGGAATCTGCTGCCCCGGAGTGGTCTGATCAAAGGCGGCGTAGGCCAGGCCGATGATCTGATCAAGGCTTTGCGAATACTCACAGGACGTCACATTACCGCTGATGTCCGGCCCCTTGAGAACCAGATGGCCCTCGAGCGGTTGCGGGCTGGTCTTGGGCAGCGTGAAGCCCACCAGCTTGCGTTTCTGTGGCTGCGCTTCAAGGATGTCGATGGAACGACGACCGACAAAGAACGGCTTGTTTCGGCTGACCGCCCACCCCATGTCGATTTCGCCAGGATGGGTCATGCCGTCGGTGTCCTGGCTGATGATCACATGGCCTTTTTCCAGGCGCAGCAGGCGCTGGGTCTCGACACCAAACGGGCGAATGTCGAATTCCTTACCGGCCTCTATCAGTGCATCCCAAAGCTTCAAGGCATAACGTGCAGGTACGTGAATTTCGTAACCCAATTCCCCTACGAAGCCTACGCGCAGGAGCCGTGCCTTGATCCCGGCCACGGTGCCCAGGCGAACGCCCAGGTATGGGAATCCTTCAACGGACAGATCAAGATCCGAGCACACTTTCTCCAGCACCTTGCGTGAGTCGGGCCCCGCTACGTTGACTGCCGAGATCGCGGCAGTGACGTTAGCGATGTCGACATTCAGGCGCCATTGCGCGTTCCACTTGAGCATCTGCTGATAGATTCGATCCACGCCGCTGGTGGTGGCAGTGACGTAGAAGTGGTTTTCGGCAAAGCGCGCGCAGACGCCATCGTCGATCACCACGCCATGTTCGTTGGTCATCAGCGCGTAGCGTGAGCGACCCACAGGCTGCTTGAGAAATGCGAAGGTGTACATGCGGTTGAGAAGTTCGGCAGCGTCAGGGCCGCGCACGTCCAGACCGCCCAGCGTCGAAACGTCGATAATGCCGACCTTCCGGCGCACGTGCAGCGCCTCGGCCTGCATGCATTTATCCCGCTCGCTCGGTTTGCCGTAGTAGGCAGGGCGCTGCCAGATACCGGCAGGCATCATTTTTGCGCCGGCTTCCAGATGACGGCGGTGCATGGGTGTCTGGCGGTACGGATCAAACGCTCGACCCGCGACATGGGCCAGCTTTTCCGCCTCAAAGGGAGGGCGCGCTGTGGTTACGCCTGTTTCGCTGACGCTGCGCTGAGTGGACGCTGCCACCAGTCGAGCTGTTGGCAGGGCTGAGTGGCGCCCTTGAGAAGGCCCCATGCCCACGGTGGAGTAGCGCTTGACCAGTTGCACATCTCGATAGCCGATCTTCGTGGCGTTAATGATATCGCGCACCTGCAAATCTTCGTCGAAGTCGACAAAGTCCTTGCCTTTGGGGTGCGGGAAAATCGGCCATGGAAAATTGACTTGCGCTTCTGGGCGCAGCGGCAAGGGCTTGACGTTGATGACCAGGCCCAGCGCTGTAATGATTTCGGTGGCTGTGCGAGTGGCATCAGCGAGCACGTTGTCCAGTGCGTGGAAGCCATGGGCGGAACCCGCAACGCTGAGATTCTTCGGCAGGCCGCTAAGGGTGAACTCAGCCAGTTGATCGTCATAAGACAGCTTGCCGCCAGCTTGGCACAGCAACTGATAGACCGGCATGTAGCCACCGGACATGCAGAGCAAATCGCAATCCAAGTGCAAGCTGCTATTCGCGACCTGGCCGAGGCCGGTGATTTTTCGGATGTCGACGCCGCTGACATGGCGCATGCCTTTTTCATGCAGCGCTTCAAACACCGTGCTGTTCAGATGACAGGGGATTCCGCGCTTTTCCAGCGCGATCAGCAACGCGCGATCAGCGGGATTGGTACGCATGTCCACCAGCGCTGCAACCTGAACACCTTGCTCATGCAGATCGAGCGCTGCGTAGTAACCGTCGTCGTTCCCCGTGAGTACCACTGCGCGTTTGCCAGGCTTTACGGCGTAGAGTTTCATCAGGCGTTGGGCTGCGCTGCTAAGCATCACCCCGGGCAAATCGTTGTTGCGGAAAATCACTGGCTGATCAAACGAGCCGCTGGCGATCAGGCATTGGGTGGCGCGCACCTTGTACATGCGTTTATCCTGAATCACCGGCAGATAGTTATCGGTGAACCATGCATTGCACGTAGCTTTCTTCAGCACTTGAATGTTGGCGTGGCCTTCAACAGCGTTGATCAGCTCGCTGCGTAGGCTATCGGCACGATTGTTTTCGACATCGAAACGGGCATAGGTCAGTGAGCCGCCCAGAATGGGTTGTTGCTCAATCAACAACACCTTTGCGCCTGCATTGGCCGCAGTCAGTGCCGCCTGCAGTCCAGCAGGGCCAGCGCCGACAACGGCGAGGTCAGCGAACAGGTAGGCCTTGTCGTAGTACTCGGGCAGGAATTTGAGATCCAAGACGCCGAGTCCAGCCTTTTTGCGAATGATTGGCTCCCATAGTTTCCATGCACCCTTAGGTTTGTAGAAAGAGCGGTAGTAGAAACCAACCGGCATGAATTTGGAGAACTTGCCAAGATAGGCGTCTTTGTCGTTGTCCAGAGAGCCGTTGAAGTTTTGCCCGGTCACCTGCGCACCACTTTCGAGCAGGTGAGTGTCCGCCAGGACGTTGGGCTCGCTCGGCAGCTGTACCAGGGTATTAGCGTCTTGACCTGCCATGGTTAGCGGGCCGCGCGGGCGGTGATACTTGAACGAGCGGGAGAGCAGGAAGCGACCATTGGCGAGCAGGGCACTTGCGATGCTGTCACCTGTAAACCCTTGATACGCTTTGCCATCAAAGCTGAAATGAAGAGGCTGATTGCGGTCGATCAACAAGCCCATGGGAGCGGGTAGGCGGCTCATTGCGCGGTCTCCTTGGCGGTCGTGAATTCAACACGGGTGGTGAACAGCTCTTTGGGATCGAAGGTGCGCAGAATCTCATCGCTGCCAGTGTGGCGTTCGGCCAGGAACCAATAGCTGGAGGGGTTGTGCATCCACCACTCGCAAACCACGCCCAACGTGTCATCGCTGTTGAACACGTAGTCGGCCCATTCGGCATCGGTACACGTCTGCGGATCGGGCATCTGCTTGAACTCACCGCCATAGGTGAACTCACTGATGTTGCGCGGCCCGTTGAGTGGGCAATTCATCACTTTCATGTCTTGCTCCTCAGTGGCTGGCCGCTGTCGCGCCCATCTCGTTGACTTGCTGGAAGGTTGAGAAACGCTCGAGGCCGAACGGCTTGATCAGTTCGGGTACCTTGCCCCCACTGGCGACGAGTTCGGCCATGGTCTTGCCGCAAATGGGCGTAGCCTTGAAGCCCCAGGTGCCCCAGCCGGCATCCAGGTAATAGTTCTTCACCGGGGACAACCCCATGATCGGGCTGTAATCCGGAGTCATGTCGGTGATCCCGGCCCACTGACGCATCAGCTTGGCATTGGCCAAGAACGGGAACATCTCGATCGCGTGTGCCAGCAGGCTTTCTTTCAGATCCAAAGTTGAGCGGGTGTTGAACAGCGGATACGGATCCGAGCCACCGCCAAACACCACTTCGCCACGGCTGGTCTGTTGCACGTAGCAGTGCAGGGCAGAGGAGCTCACCAACGGGTCGAGGAACGGCTTGAACGGCTGGGTCACCATGGCTTGCAGAGGGAATGTCTGGATAGGCGAGCGGATACCCGCTTTCTTCATCAACTGCGAACTCATGCCCGCCACTGCCTGCACCGCGCAACCGCACTGGATGGTGCCGCGATTGGTTTTCACCGCCTTGATGGTGCCGTTCTCGATCACCAACTCTTGGACTTCAGTGAGCTGATGGATTTCCACGCCACGCTTAGCCGCCTGTTTGGCGTAACCCCAAGCCACTGCGTCATGCCGGGCAGTCGCGCCGTCTATGTGCCAGAGACCTGCGATCACTGGGAGATGCCCGGGGTCGAGGTTGAGTGTCGGCACGAGCTCACGAATCTGATGACGGTCAAGCATTTCGGTGCGCCCGCCGAAGTGTTTGTTGACCTCTGCACGCTGACGGAACGAGCGTACGGTGGCGTCGGTGTGGGCGAGCGTCAGTTGGCCACGATGGGAATACATGATGTTGAAGTCGAATTCACTGGACAGCCCTTCAAACATCCGTACTGACTCGGCGTAAAAACGCACCCCCTCGCTAGTGAGGTAATTGGAGCGGATGACCGCTGTGTTGCGCGCCGTGTTGCCGCCGCCCAGATACCCCTTCTCCAGCACCGCGATATTGGTGATGCCGTGATACTTGGACAGGTAGTAGGCGGTTGCCAGGCCGTGGCCACCGCCGCCGATGATTACCACATCGTAGGAAGGTTTGAGCGCCTTGGGAGCAGGCAAATCCACTTCGTTCGGGTATTCAGAGCTGAGCCCGTATTTCAGGAGATTGAAAGGCATGCGGCCTCCGAGGAAACGCGTTGTGCATGAGCCTGCTGAACCGCAGCGGTAACGGTGTTCTTCATCAGAAAGGCAATGGTCATCGGCCCAACACCACCAGGAACTGGTGTGATAGCTGAAACCTGGGGCAGGGCGCTGTTGAAGTCGACATCCCCAACAAGCTTGCTGCGGCCATCCTCTTCAATGCGATTAATGCCGACGTCGATGACCACCGCTCCTGGCTTGAGCCAACTTGCATCGATCATCCGTGGTCGTCCGACGGCGGCAACGACAATGTCTGCCTGCCGGCACAGGGCCTTGGCATCGACGCTGCGCGAATGCACCACAGTCACCGAGCAATGTGCCTGCAGCAGCAGAGCGGCCATGGGTTTGCCGACGATGTTGGATCGCCCGATGACAACGGCGTGCTTGCCGCTCAGGTCGCCGCAAGCATCTTCAAGCAGTTGCATGCAGCCCCTGGGAGTGCACGGCGTTAGCACATCGCGCCCCTGGCTTAAGCCGCCGACATTTTCACTGTTAAACCCATCGACGTCTTTGCCCGGGGCAATGGCCTGTAACGCACGCGTTTCCTCGATGTGCTCAGGCAATGGGAGCTGCAGCAGAATGCCGTTCACGGCTTTGTCTGCATTCAGGCCTGCGATCAGCTTGAGCAGTTCACCCTGGGAGGTTTCCGCATTCAGGCGGTACTCGAGCGATTTGATTCCTGCTTCTTCTGCACGGAGGATCTTGTTGCGCACATAGACCTGGCTGGCAGGATCTCGCCCGACGAGTATTACAGCGAGCGCAGGGAAGATGCCGTCGGCGCTCAGTCGGGCGACATCGTCTCGAACCTGCTTCATCACACGGGCTGATGCCGCTTTGCCGTCAATCAGTTTGGAAGTACTCATCGGAAGATCACCGTTCTGTCTTCGTTGAGGAATACCCGGTGCTCCAGGTGATATTTGACCGCTTTGGAAAGCGCCACGGTTTCAGTGTCGCGGCCGATGGCGACCAGGTCGTCTGGCAGATAGGCATGATCGACGCGCTGGACTTCCTGCTCGATGATCGGGCCCTCGTCCAGATCGCTGGTGACGTAGTGAGCCGTCGCCCCAATCAGTTTCACGCCGCGCGCATAGGCTTGGTGATAAGGCTTGGCGCCCTTGAACCCTGGCAGGAATGAGTGATGAATATTGATCGCACGGCCCGATATCTGCTTGCAGAGATCATCAGAAAGGATCTGCATGTAGCGGGCGAGGACGACGAGGTCAGTCGCGCTCTCATCCACAACCTGCATCAGCGCTGCTTCCTGCTGAGCTTTGGTCTCCTTGGTCACCGGCAAGTAGATAAAACGAATGCCTTCGCGCTCGGCCATAGGGCGTAGATCAAGGTGGTTGGACACGATGGCCGTGATGGTCATGTCCATTTCGCCCTTGTGGTAGCGATAGAGCAGATCGGTGAGGCAGTGGTCGAATTTGCTGACCATCAGCAGTACGCGCATCGGCTGGCGAGTATCGTAAAGCTCCCACTGCATGCCGAAAGCTTGGGCGACGTCTTCGAAGCCGGCTTTCAGCTGAGCGATGTCGCCTTCGTGGCCATCGTTGAAACGAAACACCGCCCGCATGAAAAATTTGCCGCTCAACTCATCGTCGAACTGCGCCATCTCACCGATGTAGCAAGCGTTGCCTGCGAGGTAGGAGGTCACTGCCGCAACGATGCCGGAAGTCGCAGGGCAGCTGATTTTGAGAATGAAATGGTTTTTTTCATGTTGCATGGTCAGTCCTCAGAGTTGCGCGGCGTGATTTCCGGCAAGTGATTCATCGGTGAAATGTAGATTCGCCCGTGAATAAATATTCTCTTAGGGAATTAAATATTCCGGATGGCGAATTTATAGGCGAATTGAGCCGACACGTCTACACACCTGAGAAAGATTTTTTACTGGCAGGAAATGTTGGAAGGGAAGTCGTAGGCGTGGGGAGGATGAGAAGGCGAGCCCAGGTTCAGCCTGGACTCGTGGCAATCTGAGTGGTCAGACCTCTGCGGGGGCGTAGTTCATGATCGATAGGAGGCGGATCGGGACGCTTATCAGTTTTTCCGGGCCGTGGGGAATGTCAGCATCGAATGTCAGGCTGTCACCTGCTTCCAGGTGATAGAGCTGGTTTCCGTGGCGGTAGACCATCTCGCCCTCCATCAAGTGAAGGAACTCAGTGCCTGGGTGGGAGAAGGTCGGAAATTCCTCGCTAGCGTCATCCATGCTCACCATGTACGCCTCGAAGCTTTTCTTGGGCCCACGGGTGTGGTTCAGCAGGTGGTAGGTATGGCCTTTTTCCGTGCCACGGCGAACGACTTCCAGCCCTTCATCGCGTTTGACCAGAATCGCGCTGCTGCCTTGCTGGTCATACTGGCTGAACAGTTTTGACATCGGCATACCGAGCACATCGCAAAGACGGCTCAGGTTTTCAAGGCTGGTCGACACCTGAGCGTTTTCAATCTTGCTAAGCATACCCTGACTTATTCCAGCTATGCGCGCCACGTCCGCAAGCTTCAAATCCTGCGCTTGGCGCTGACGTTTTATTTGAATACCCAGGTACTGCTCAAGCTTGAGCTTGGGTTGGCTTTCGTCTGTGTTCATGGCTTGCACTAATTCCGCACAGTAAATTTATTTTCGCACTGAGAATGTGCAAATGTGGTTCGCGCCTGACAGGATCGCTTGGTGTTATTCATCATGGGAAAAATATTTTCCCATAAACAAAGCAGAAAGGCTTCCCTCGAATCGAGTTTTTCGGCGACAGCAGCGAGTTGGCAAGCTCATTGCATTCCTGGTGGGAAATTAAGTTTCCTGTTCGTAATAGTCAGATCGGGCGACTAATCGACCTCCCCACCACGAATTGCTACAGCCAGGAGTCATGTCCATGTTGCCACAAGAAACACAGCGCCTGATCGAGACACACGGGATCAAGTATGTCCTGGCCCAGTTCGTAGATATCCATGGTTCGGCCAAGACCAAATCGGTACCCGTATCGGGTCTGGAGATGGTCGCCGAAGCCGGGGCGGGGTTCGCAGGGTTCGCGATCTGCGGTATGGGCATGGAACCGCATGGCCCCGATTTTATGGCCAAGGGTGATCTGGCTTCACTCACGCCAGTGCCATGGCAGCCAGGTTACGGCCGGGTGGTATGCATCGGTCATGTTGAGAACAAGCCTTGGCCATACGACAGCCGCTACGTCCTGCAGAAGCAGGTGGAGCGATTGAGCGATCGTGGCTGGACGCTGAATACCGGACTGGAGCCAGAATTTAGCCTGTTCAAGCGCGACGGACAGGGCAAGCTGCAGATGGTCGACGCCAGCGATGATCTGGACAAGCCGTGCTACGACTACAAAGGCCTGTCCCGCTCGCGCGAGTTTCTTGAGCGGCTGACCGAAGCCTTGCAGCCGGTGGGTTTCGACATTTACCAGATCGATCACGAAGACGCCAACGGCCAATTCGAGATCAATTACACCTACAGCAATGCCATGGAATCAGCTGATCGGTTCACCTTTTTCCGCATGGCTGCCGGTGAGATTGCCAACGACATGGGCATCATTTGCTCATTCATGCCAAAGCCTGACCCCAAGCGGGCGGGCAACGGCATGCACTTTCACCTATCGATCTGCAGCGCGACCAACAAAAACTTGTTCCACGATGCGAGCGATCCGAGCGGCATGGGCCTGTCGAAAATGGCCTACCACTTCGCCGCAGGCCTTCTGGCGCATGGACCAGCCTTGTGCGCCTTCGCAGCACCGACGGTCAACTCCTACAAGCGCCTTGTTGTGGGCAACTCCTTGTCCGGGGCGACCTGGGCACCAGCCTTTATCGCTTTTGGCGCCAATAACCGCTCGGCCATGGTTCGTGTTCCGTATGGCCGTCTGGAGTTCCGCCTGCCGGATGCTGGCTGCAACCCCTACCTAGTCAGCGCAGCAATCATCGCGGCGGGACTGGACGGCATCGACCGCAAGCTGGAAATCGACCAGGTGTGCAACGAGAACCTCTACAAGTTGAGTCTTGAAGAAATCGCCGAGCGCGGTATCAAGACCCTGCCTCAGTCGCTCAAGGAAGCCTGTGATGCCCTTGAGGCTGACCCACTGTTCGCCGAGGTACTTGGCAGCGAAATCGTGGGTGAGTTCATCAAGCTCAAGCGCATGGAGTGGGTGGAGTACAGCCGTCACGTCTCGGACTGGGAAGTGAAGCGCTACACCGAGTTCTTCTGATCTAGCCAGTTTAAACAACCTTTTCTGACGCCCTGCCAATGGGTAGGGGGTCTTCTGCCCAGGAGTTAACGATATGTGTGGAATTGTGGGGCTATACCTGAAAAATCCGGCGCTGGAGCCCCAGCTCGGCAAACTATTTGAACCCATGCTGGAAGCCATGACTGATCGCGGCCCCGACAGCGCGGGCTTTGCCATTTACGGCGATGAAGTCGCTGATGGCTGGGTGAAGTTGACCTTGCAAGCAGCAACCGATGACTACGACTTCAAAGGGCTGGTAGGCGCGCTTGAAGGCAAGCTCACGGCGTCTTTGGACTGGTTCCAAAATGCGAGCGCCATCGTGTTGAAGATCAAGGCTGAGGAAGCTGCCGTACGTTCCGCTTTGGCCGAGCTGGCCCCGGACGTGCGCATCATGAGCGCCGGCAAAAGCATCGAGATCCTCAAGGGCATGGGCTTGCCTAAAGAGATCTCCGAGCGCTTCGACTTGGGTTCGATGAAAGGCAGCCACATCATCGGCCATACCCGCATGGCGACTGAAAGCGCCGTAACCATGGAAGGCAGCCACCCGTTCTCTACCGGCGCTGACTTGTGCCTGGTGCACAACGGTTCGCTGTCGAACCACTTCCGCCTGCGTCAGGAGCTGCGCCGCGAAGGCATCAAGTTCGACACCGAGAACGACACTGAGGTCGCCGCAGGTTACCTGGCCTGGCGTCTGCAGCAAGGCGACAGTCTGAAGACCGCGTTGGACAGTTCGCTCGAAGCACTGGACGGCTTTTTCACCTTCGCAATCGGCACCCGCAATGGATTCGCCGTGATCCGAGATCCGATTGCGTGTAAGCCGGCAATTCTTGCCGAAACCGACGACTACGTTGCAATGGCTTCGGAGTATCAGGCGCTGTCGAGCCTGCCGGGCATCGAGAAAGCCAAGGTCTGGGAACCTGTTCCGGCCACCATGTACATCTGGGAACGCGAGTCGGCTTAAGGAGCACGCACATGAAAACCATCGATCTTGGCAACACCACCGTGCGTGACCTTAACCAGGCGCTGCACGATCAAGCAAAGACGCTTGAGGAAAGAGAATGGGTCGTCACTCACCCTGACGGCGCGCATAACATTGCGGTCGGCGTAAACGAAGCGGTGTCCGTGGATATCCAGGGGCATGCCGGTTACTACTGCGCCGGTATGAACCAGAAGGCTTCCATCACTGTGCACGGGAATGTCGGCGTTGGTTGCGCCGAGAACATGATGTCTGGCTACGTCCGAGTAAAAGGCAGCGCTTCGCAAGCAGCGGGCGCTACGGCGCATGGCGGTCTGCTGGTGATCGAAGGCGACGCCGGCGCCCGTTGCGGGATCTCGATGAAAGGGATCGATATCGTGGTCGGCGGCAGCATCGGCCACATGAGCTGCTTCATGGGGCAGGCGGGACGCCTTGTGGTATGCGGTGACGCCGGCGATGCGCTGGGTGACTCCCTGTACGAGACGAAGATTTTCGTCAAAGGAAAGGTCGAGTCGCTGGGTTCTGACTGCATCGAAAAAGAGATGCGCCCGGAGCACATTGAAGAGTTGCAAGCGCTTCTGAACAAAGCCGGCTTCAACGAGAAAGCCAGTGACTTCAAGCGCTACGGCTCGGCTCGCCAGCTATACAACTTCAAAGTCGACAACGCCTCCGCGTACTGATTCAGGAGCAAGAAAATGAGCGAGAAAACCCCTCCAGTCCTGCGCGAGTCGGCCACCTTTGATCGTCTGACTATCCAGGAAATCCAGCGTGCCGCCGAGACCGGCATCTACGACATTCGCGGCGGTGGTACCAAGCGCAAGCTGCCGCACTTCGACGACCTGCTGCTGCTCGGTGCGAGCGTATCGCGCTACCCGCTGGAAGGCTACCGTGAGAAATGCGGAACGGATGTAATCCTCGGTAACCGGTTCGCCAAGAAGCCGATCCACCTGAAAATTCCGGTGACAATCGCCGGCATGAGCTTCGGTGCATTGTCGGCCAATGCGAAAGAAGCCCTGGGTCGCGGCGCCACTATTGCAGGCACCAGTACCACCACGGGCGACGGTGGCATGACGCCGGAAGAACGCGGCCAATCCCAGCATCTGGTTTACCAGTACCTGCCTTCGCGTTATGGCATGAATCCTGATGACCTGCGCAAGGCCGATGCCATCGAAATCGTTTTGGGGCAGGGCGCCAAGCCCGGTGGCGGCGGTATGCTGTTGGGCATGAAGGTGACCGAGCGTGTTGCCGGTATGCGTACCTTGCCGATCGGCGTTGACCAGCGCTCGGCATGCCGTCATCCGGACTGGACTGGGCCTGACGACTTGGCGATCAAGATTGCCGAGATCCGTGAGATCACCGATTGGGAAAAACCGATTTACGTGAAAATCGGGGCCAGCCGTCCTTACTACGACGTCAAGCTGGCAGTGAAGGCCGGCGCCGATGTGATCGTGCTTGATGGCATGCAAGGCGGTACCGCTGCGACTCAGGAAGTGTTCATCGAGCACGTCGGTATCCCCATCCTGCCAGCCATTCCACAGGCGGTTCAGGCGTTGCAGGAGATGGGCATGCACCGCAAGGTGCAGCTGATTGTCTCCGGCGGCATCCGTAACGGTGCAGACGTTGCCAAGGCAATGGCGCTGGGTGCCGATGCCGTGGCCATCGGTACGGCCGCATTGATTGCTCTGGGTGACAACCATCCACGCCTGGACGATGAGCTTAAGAAGATCGGCTCTGCGGCTGGCTTCTACGATGACTGGCAGAACGGTCGTGACCCGGCAGGTATCACCACGCAGGATCCGGAGCTGTCAAAACGTCTTGATCCGATCGAAGGCGGGCGCAGGTTGGCCAACTATTTGCGTGTTCTGGTGCTGGAGGCGCAAACCATGGCTCGGGCCTGCGGCAAATCCCACCTGCACAACCTCGACCCTGAGGATCTGGTGGCCTTGACCGTAGAATCCGCCGCTATGGCTCGCGTGCCATTGGCAGGGACTTCGTGGATTCCAGGCAGCCAGTACTAACCATTACCTGATGCAGGAGCGCGTGTGCCCGTGGCGGCGATCTGTCTGCAACTGAATTGTTGTCTGACACGCCGCCGCCAAGGGCAAGTGCGCTCTTGCGTTCAGGCCATTCTTGATTTGACCCATCCAAGAGGCCTCAACGGCCCAGCGCTTCACCGCCTCGCTTTCTGCCAGACACTTTTCCATTCATCGCAGGAGCTTCCACAATGGTTAATCGTCTACCCGGCAAATCACTTCTTGCGTTGCTCGCGCTCAGTGCATGTATACCGCTGGCACAGGCGGCTGATGCCCCAACATTGAACACCGGCAGCACCGCCTGGATGGTAACGGCGGCGGTTCTGGTGCTGTTCATGTGTCTGCCAGGCCTTGCGCTGTTTTACGGCGGTCTTGTGCGAGCCAAGAACATGCTGTCACTGTTCACCCAATGTTTTGGTATCGCCGGACTGGTGGGGGTGCTGTGGGTGGTTTATGGCTACAGCATGGTTGTCGATACTACCAACATGGTTGAGGGCGAGGTTAGCTTCAATAGCTTTGTCGGCGGTCTGAACCGCGCATTTTTAGCAGGCATGACGCCTGAAAGCCTGGTTGGCGACATTCCGGAAGGGGTGTTTGTTACCTTCCAAATGACCTTTGCCATCATCACTCCGGCGCTCATTGCCGGGGCTTTTGCCGAACGTATGAAGTTCTCGTCGGCGCTACTGTTCATGGCCATCTGGTTCACCCTTGTCTACGCGCCAGTGGCCCACATGGTATGGGGTGGAGCAGGGGCTTTGATGCACAACTGGGGCGTGCTGGATTTCGCTGGTGGTACTGCAGTTCACATCAACGCCGGTGTAGCTGCGCTTGCCGCCTGTTTGCTGCTTGGCAAGCGTAAGGGTTACGAAAACGCTCCAATGCCTGCACATAACCTGAGCCTCACGATGGTCGGCGCGGCGATGCTCTGGGTCGGCTGGTTTGGATTCAACATCGGCTCCGGCGGCGGCCTCACTGGCCTTTCAGGCATCGTGATGCTCAACACTCAGCTCGGTGCGTGTGCCGGTATTCTGGGCTGGATGTTCACCGAGTGGCTCAGGGTAGGTAAGCCGAGTGCGTTGGGGCTAGCCAGTGGCGCCTTGGCCGGCCTGGTCGGGATTACCCCAGCCTGTGCGTATGTAGGGGTTGGCGGCGCGCTGGCCATCGGCCTGCTTTGTGGCGTGTCCTGTTATCTCAGCGTGACGGTGCTCAAGACGCGCCTGGGCTATGACGACAGCCTGGATGTATTCGGCTTGCATGGTATCGGCGGAATGATTGGCGCCGTGTTGACGGGCGTTTTCTGCGTGCCGTCGTTGGGCGGGTTGGTCGAGAACGTCACCATGGCTGATCAGGTGATCGCGCAGGTCAAAGGGGTGGCATTCACAACGGCCTACTGCTTCATTGCGAGCTGGATCATTCTCAGAGTGTTAAAGGCTGTCGTCGGGTTGCGGGCACATGACTCGGTTGAGGAAATGGGTCTTGACCTGGGTGAGCATAACGAGCGGGCGTACAACCAATAAGTGAGGGCTGCGTCCCCAAAGGGTTTAAAGGGCAGGCATTAGCCACTCTGCAAGTACATGCCGAAGCAGGTGAGGCGACTACCCACAAGGGCTAGGTGCGTTAAGCGCACGCTTAGTGCGCCAGTTAAAGCTGGCGGAGGATAGTCGATGAAAGTTCGATACTGGTAAGAAATGGCGAGTCGTATTTACGCCGCCGAATACGGCAGGAAAAGGCGGTACCAGTGATGAATGCGTTGCATGGATGGTTGCCCAGCGCGATATCGTGCACAACGGTTCGGCTATCGGCAAAGCCCTGGATTACCGCCTGAAACGCTGGACGGCGCTGTCGCGCTACCTCGATGACGGTGACGTACCCATTGATAATAATTGGTGTGAAAACCAGATAAGGCCGTGGGCGTTGGGGCGCAAGAACTGGATGTTCGCCGGGTCACTTCGCAGCGGCAAGCGCGCGGCTGCAATCATGAGTTTGATCCAGTCGGCTCGGAACAATGGGCATGACCCGTATGCTTACGAATTTCCCACCTACGAGCAGGCCAAGACCTGCTATCAAGATCCCGCTTACAGCGAGGCGAAGGAATTTGCATTGTGTGCTGCGAGTCGTGAGCTGATCATCGTTGAAGGCGAGTTCCACTGATGATCGGGGTGCGGTGGGGCCGCTTCATGACGCAGGCGCTCTAAGTCGTATCGGATTTAACCCGAACCGGAAAGGCATCCTATCCTTGGTCATTGGTCGAGCGGTGCAGTCACTTCGATCTCTGCTGCGCCGCCCTTGGACCCAGGCAGCAAGCCAACCGCCGACATTGGTCTATTCTACCCCTATGGTCTGAAGCTGGTTCCTGCTGAGCGGGCGCGAAGCAAGGTTTGTCCGTCTGATGGTGTTGACGGGTTCGTTTCGCTCAGCCCGATGGCCAGCAGAGAAATGACGACCTATAACAAAATGTAGAATTCTGCTGTTAATCGTCCTTTTCTTTATAGACGAGCCTTTGACCTCACCTCAGAATCAAGTCACGCCTCGAAGAGTCGATCGCCATGAAACTAAAAGAAAACCAGGCTGACGATTGTTCCCAAGGTCGCTCTTTGAATCGGAGCTGCCTCATTCCTCACTATCTGCTCCTAGCTAGAAAGCCTGGCTCTGATCGGTGTGTGCGTTTTTTGCGCAAACACCTCCAGCGTCTTGGGGGCTGGCTGACTTACTCGCGCCCAGAACTAGTGCTTGTCGAAGCCTCTCCGACGTGTTCGCACTTGAGGGCATAAATCTAATTCCAAATGTCGCCAAGTTCTGGTTTTATCACCGATAGAATATACGGACGCTATTTGCAGCATGGTTGCTTTGCTCTCTTACTGAGTGAGGCCGGTTGTCTATGTGCCGATTTAATTAACGCTCGAGTATAAGATTAATAATAGAAGGTAGTCGCTAATGAAGAAAGTGATAGAGATGCGCTCGCAAGTAAGCGTTGGAAGGTTTGGGTTGAAACAGCTTTTAGTGGCGGCTCCTGTATTACTCGGGCTTGCTGCGATCTCTCCGCTGGCTAGCGCTTCGGACTGTGGCACTGTAACCATTGCAAGCATGAACTGGGCCTCCGCAGAACTTCTCGCAGAAGTCGATAAGTTTATTCTCCAGCATGGTTATGAATGCGATGCCAATATCGTGCTGGGTGATACGGTGCCGACGCTGACATCGATGGCAGAGAAAGGTAAGCCTGATGTCGCGCCTGAATCGTGGACCAGCCTGCGTCCACCCATCACTCAAAATAATATTCAGGAAGGCAAGCTTCTGATCGCCAGCAAGGCGTTTATTGATGGTGGCGTGCAAGGCATCTATGTCCCCAAGTTTATCGTGGACCAGCATCCAGACATCAAGACTGTCGCTGATGCCTTGAAACATCCCGAACTGTTCCCTGATCCCGAAGATCCGTCGAAAGGTGCCTGGTCCGCTGGTCAGCAAGGTTGGGGCGGCACTATCATCGCAAGCCAGTACTACAAGGCCTATAAAGGTAAAGACGCCGGCTTTAATCTTGTCGATACAGGATCTGCCGCCGGCCATGACGGCTCACTAATCCACGCCTATGAGCGCCAGAAAGGCTGGATTGGTTACTACTGGGATCCAACTTCGCTACTCGGCAAATATCAGATGGTCCGCCTTTCGAGCGGCGTTCCCTACGACGATGCTGAGTGGAACCGTTGTAACAAAGTCGAGAAATGTCCCGATCCTAAGCCTAACGAATGGCCTGCTGACGAGGTCAACACGATCGTCACCAAGTCGTTCGCAGATCGCGCGGGCTCTGCGTACAGGTACCTGAAAACTCGCTCCTGGCCCAACGCGGTAGTCAGCAAAATGCTAGCGTGGATGGCCGATAATCAGGCAACTGGAGAGGACGGGGCAAAGCAGTTCTTGAAGAAAAACCCAGATATTTGGGTGAAGTGGGTAGATCCGCAGGTTGCAGAGAAAATTAAGGCAGCTCTGTAATTGCCAACTGGAGCGGCGCTTTAGAGCGCCGCTCCTCAAGGCCGGGAACAAGAATAATGAGCCCGGTAACATGTATAGGTAAGCATATGACCTGGTTTCAAGATTTCCCACAGATGGATGACGATACGCTTCGTAGCCTCAAGCAATTTATTGATGAGGGTTTCAGAGGATTTACACGGAGTTATGGCGAAACGATCGAAGGTTTTTTCAATCCGCTACAAAAATTCTTGCTTCTCTCTGAGAAGTTTATGACACAAACACCTTGGCCAGTGATCGTTCTGATCGTTCTGGCGATAGCCTGGGCCGCCAGTAGAAGCGTCAAAATAACGATAGGCGCATTGGTTGCCTTAATGGCCATTGGATACTTCGGTATGTGGGATGACTCCATGCGCACGATATCGATGATTTTCGTGTGTACTGTGCTTTCTATCGTGATTGGCCTACCCATCGGCATCATGATGGCCCGTTCTGAGCGTGTTCAGCGGGTGATCAACCCCATCCTCGATGTCATGCAGACAATGCCGAGCTTTGTATACCTGATTCCCGTTGTAATGCTGCTTGGGATTGGTAGGGTTCCTGGTTTGATCGCAGTGGTCATTTATGCAATTCCCCCAATGATTAGGATGACGAATCTAGGGATCCGGTTGGTCGACAAAGACGTTCTCGAAGCCGCGGATGCTTTCGGCTCGTCCAGCTGGCAAAAGCTCAAGAGTGTCCAGCTCCCGTTGGCGTTACCGACCATCATGGCTGGCATCAACCAGACCATCATGATGGCGCTGGCCATGGTGGTCATCGCTTCGATGATTGGTGTACAGGGACTTGGCCAACCAGTGCTGAAGGCCATCGCCAACCAGTATTTCACGCTGGGTATTTTCAACGGTCTTGCCATCGTCGGCATCGCCATTATTTTCGATCGAGTCAGCCAGGCATATGGGCAGCGACTTCAGAAACACCTGGAGGTGGTCCATGGCTGAGCAGAAATTTGACGGCATCAAGATCCGCAATCTGTACAAGATCTTTGGCCCGCACGCGGCAACCCATATCGACGCGGTCAAGTCGGGGATGACAAAGACCGAATTGATGGAGCGCCATGGTCATGTGTTGGGCTTGCGAGACATCAATATGGAAATGCCCGCGGGTTGCATCCAGGTCATCATGGGCCTGTCCGGTTCCGGTAAGTCGACGTTGATCCGCCACATCAACAGATTGATTGACCCGACCTCTGGGCAGGTGCTGGTCAATGGTGATGATGTGGTGAAGATGAACCCCAATCAGCTGCGGGACTTTCGCCGGCAGCAAACAGCGATGGTCTTCCAGAAGTTCGCTTTATTGCCTCATCGCAACGTGCTGGAAAACACCGTGTACGGCCTGGACATCCAGAAGCTGCCTCGGACTAAGAGCACCGAGATCGCAATGCGTTGGATCGAGCGAGTCGGTCTCAAAGGATTTGAAAAGAAGTACCCCAACCAGCTATCCGGGGGCATGCAGCAGCGCGTGGGCTTGGCTCGAGCGTTGGCTAATGACGCACCGGTACTGCTGATGGACGAAGCCTATTCCGCGCTTGACCCACTGATTCGCATGGACATGCAGACCGTCTTGCTTGACCTCCAGAAGGAGATCAAAAAGACGATCGTATTCATTACTCATGATCTTGATGAAGCGCTGCGCCTGGGCGATCAAATTGCTATTTTGCGGGATGGGCAAGTCATTCAGCAGGGTACGAGTCAGGACATTGTTCTACGTCCTGCTGACGAGTACGTCGCCAATTTTGTGAAGGAAGTGAACCGGGGTAGGGTGCTGCATGTTGAAGCCGTCATGGTCCCTCTACGTGCGGGTGCTGCTTCTTCTGGGGTCACCATCGCCGTGGGAACAACGGTTGAGGAGGCCGTACGTATGCTTGTGGCGGCCCCCGATGGAGATGTCACGGTTGTATCTCCAAATGGAAAGCCTCTTGGAGTGGTGACGTTCCGGCGACTCGCGGAAGCCATGGTCAACGCGAAGGAGCTTCCGAGCTTGCGCGTGGTGGCTAATTAGGCGTTCACATATGCGCTCTGGGTGAGCCGAGCAGCTCATGCTCGCTCGGAGTGCACTTGCTTGGGCAGTTCGGTTCACTGCCTGCGTTGCTATGAAAATGACCACTACTCGTCCCGCTCGTTATATGCCCAGCGGCTTTCCGGTGACATAGTAAAAGCACGACGCCGCAGCGCATTTATTGGCCAATGCCCCTTGATGCTCCGCGGTCAGTTCAAAACTGATCTGAATGATTAAGGGGAAATTATGAGCGTTTTGGGTGTTCTCGGGGTGGGAGAGCTGGCAGATAAAATGGTGCGTGGTCTGCGCCGTAGCGGCTATTCCGGCACTATCCTCCTGTCGCCTCGCAATGCAGAATGCGCAGCCCTCCTTGCGAACGAGTGCGACTGTCGCATCATGGAGAGTAACCAGGCCGTAGTTGACGGTGCAGATACTGTAATCATAGGGGTTCGTCCGAGAGGGCTAGCTGGGCTAGCGACACAAGTCACTCTGCGTGAGAACCAGCATCTTGTATCGTTGATGGCTGGCATCTCTCTTGAGCAGCTAAGGGCTGCGTTCCCCGGTGCGAAGTGTGTCCGCGTCATGTTGTCGTATGCAGCATTGTTCAATCAGTCGACTATCGTGATTTGTCCGCCTGATCCCTTGGCTGAAGCACTGCTGATGCCACTTGGGCAATTGGTTGTTCTGGATGATGAGTCGTCATTTGAGCTGGCTACGGTGGCGGCATGCATGAACGGCTGGTTCTATTTCCTGCTTCACGACCTGCAACAGTGGCTAAGTGAAAAGGGATTATCCGCCCAGGATGCAAGGACGCTGGTGTTGGGAAATTTGCAGGATTGCATAGCACGTGCGCAGTACCATCCGGAGCAATCGTTAAGCGAGCTTGGCCAGTTGATCGCTACTCCCGGTACCTTCACCTATGCGGGGCTTGAAGTGCTGATGCACCAGCCGGTGAGCGCTAGCTGGGGGGCGGCATGTGAGGTAGTCCTGGATGGCTTGCTGACTCGCTCCAAACTCGAAGCTCAGAAGCCTCAAACCTGACGCGGACAGATAGGAGGCTCGCGTCGGCTTGCCTCCTGTTTCGAGCTATTGGCGGAAATGGCAAACTAGGCCTTGCAGTTCATCGGAGACATGCGACAAGCGCTCCGAATCATCTTTGGCCTCCCCTGCGAGTTGCTCAACCAGACACGCATCCTCGTGAATCTGGACGATGTGTCGATTGATTCCCTCGGCTACTTGATGCTGCTCTTCTGCCGCAGTCGCAATCTGCGTGTTCTGATCACGGATCTGATCCACAGACAGCCGAATTGACTCGAAGCTCTCTCGGGCCTGGCGGATATTTGCAACGCTTGTGTCAGAAATGGTCAGGCACGTTTGCATCTGTCGCGTCACATCTTGCGTCCGTCGCCCCAGTCCGCTGAGTAGTGCGTCGATCTCCTCTGTGCATTCCCCTGTGCGTCGAGCTAGGGCTCGCACTTCATCGGCAACCACTGCAAAGCCGCGGCCCTGATCCCCCGCACGCGCGGCTTCGATTGCAGCATTCAAAGCGAGTAGATTGGTTTGCTCGGCTATAGAGCCGATGGTCCCCAAAATCGTGTTGATGTTCTGGCTGTCTCGCTCTAGTTGCTGCATGGCGACTGTTGAATCGCGTAGTGTCTCTCCCAGCCGGGAAACGCTTGAGGTGGCCTCCTCAATGCGGCTTTGGCCATCATGTACCTGGCGCTGCCCGGCGTCGGCGGAATTGGCTGCTTCAGAGCAGGACCGGGCGACCTCATTGGCGGTCGCGACCATTTCATTGAAGGCAGTGGAAACCAGCTCTACTGATTCGCGCTGACGACCGGCGGCATGGTTCATCTGTGTCGCGGTCTGGGTGGAGGAAGCGGAGGTCTGATCCAGAAGCGAGGAAGCCTGACTGATACGCTGGACCAGTTGCCGAATGGCCCCTAAGAATTGGTTGAACCAGCGCGCCAGGGTTGCGGATTCATCGTTCCCCTGGATTTTGAGATCTCGCGTCAGGTCTCCTTCCCCCTGAGCGATATCGGCAAGGCCCCCTGAAACCGTGAGGATAGGCCGAACGATCAAGCTGGCAAACCAAGCGCCCAGAGCTGCGAACGCGAGCAGTAGGATCGCCACGATCGCTATCACCAGCCATGTAAGTTGATTAGCCGTCGCCATGACCTCGTCTTGCTCGATAAGGCCGATGAACTGCCAGCCCAGCACCTCTGAGCGCCAACTGTTGGCCATGAAATCGCGACCACCCAGTTGGACTTGTTTAAAGCCATGAAGTCCCACCAAAGCAGCATAGTCAGAGCCCAGGCTGCCGAGTCGCTTGAAATTATGCTCGTCGTTGCTAGGGTCGACCAATACATTCCCGTTACCTTCAATGAGCATCAGGTAGCCCGTCTTGCCCAGCTTGATTTTGCGAATGATGTCGGTGAGTTGGTTGATGGATACATCTAGGGCGAACACGCCTTCAGGTTTGCCCTGTTCATCGCTGATGGTTCGCACCGTGCTTAGCAGTACGGCTTTGTCGGCTGGCCAGTAGTAAGCGCTGGAGCGGAGTGTTTTCCCGGGTTGAGACATCGCGAGCTGATACCAAGGGCGCTGTCGTGGATCGTAGCTGTGCCGCAGGGGATCCTCGGGCCACGTTGCAAAGGTGCCATCATCACGTCCGAAAGACAGGTACGCCGTGCTGGGATGAGAATGGGCGAACTGATCGAATACTTTCATCAAACGCTGGTGATCTGGGGATAGCGGGATGCGGCCCGCGTCGGCGGAGGTGTAATCCTTCAGGGCTTCAACGTTGACTATCTGGGGATTGGTGGCGAAGTCGTTGACGTTCTGGGTGATGCCATCGAAGAACAGCGCCATGGCATTCTCAATTTGGCGCATTTCGCGCGAGGTGCTGTCCAGGAAGCTGTTTTGCGCCTGATTTCGTACGTTCGTCAATACGATGGCTGCAACCAGTAACACAGGCAGGCAGGCGATGCCTGCAAACGCCAAGGTCAGCTTGGTTTTTATGTTCATGATTGACCTTTGGAAATTGTTATTGACCAAAAAAAAGCTTCCGATTGATCCACGCAATCGGAAGCCTTGTCGTCGAGCGCGTCAGTCGACGCCCCCCTCAAGTCAAGCCCAGATATCACCGATGGTGAAGCCTTCGGTGAATGGATCGTCATGGTCCAATACGAAGGTGTTCAGGCCATAGATCCAGCTCGTACCGGTGACGGTCGGTACGACTGCCTGGTGCTGGCCAATGGTGGTTTCCTGGATCAGGCGGCCGGTGTAGATATTTCCGAGAATGCCTTGATGGCGGAAATCCTGGTTCAGCGGCAGTTCACCTTTGGCGTGCAGGGTCGCCATCTTCGCGCTGGTGCCGGTGCCGCATGGGCAGCGGTCCAAGGCGCCGGTCCAGGTGGCAGGGTCATCCCACGAGAACGTGCCAGAAGACATGGTGACAGTGTTCTTCCAGTCTGCTTTTGGATCGTCGGAAGGGCCGGAGAGCTGCGAGATGGTGATGCCAACTCCGGGATAATCTGGGTGAGCGACCGGCAGCTGTTCGATGGCTGCCTCGCGGATCATCGACGACACGCGGGCAATCTCGCCGCCGTGCTCGGGCTTAAGCTCCAAACCTTTGAACTGGCGTACATCGGCGATGACATAGAACATGCCACCCCAACCGACGTCGACGCGGACTTTGCCCAGGTGAGGCACATCGATGACAGCATCAAGGTGGGCGGCGAAGGCGGGAACGTTCTGGAAAGTAACGCCTTTGACCTTGCCGTTTTCACACTGGGCCTTGATGCGGATCAGGCCAGCGGGCGCTTCCAGCGTCAGTTCGGTCACCGGTTCAGTCATCGGCAGCATACCCATCTCCAGCAGCACGGTGACGACCGAGATGGTGTTGCCACCCGACATCACCGGGTACTCGATCTGCTCCATGATGACATAGCCAGCGTCGGCCTCAGGGTGGCAGGGCGGTACGATGATGTTGCAGCAGTGCGCTGGGTAGCCGCGTGGCTCGCGCAGCATCAGCTTGCGCAGTTGGTCATCATTCTCTTCCAGCCATTTCATCTTGGCGTAAACGGTATCGCCAGGAATGTGCGGAACGCCGCCAGTGATGACGCGCATCGGGGTGCCAGCATGGGTATCGACCGCATGAATGGTTCTTTTGAAGGCCATGGGAACTCCAGCTTATTGTTCATATATTCAGACAAGCACGCACCCTGGCACGTCGTGCACCGATCCCGTCGGAACACGCAGCGCTATAAGGTAACATGGTACGGATCGCATGGAATGCAGGCTGTGCACGTCTCCGTATAGGCGCACTCTCTCACTCTTGGTGATCGACACCCTATAACGTTTGGGACAGCTCGTGTGATGTTCGAGCAATCGCGTCAGTGCGTAGGTTGCCGTTGAGCGCTTTTAACGCGTGTCGCGCTTTCATACCACGACTTGTCTCAATCGTTATATGGCGTGGAGGAGTGGGGTGACATAGTGGTCGGGAGGCGGGATGCGGCAGTGGGTCGCATCCCTAAGTGTTTGATTTATTTAAAGGAGTTTTCCGGGTAAGTACGCGACAGTCGTCAGCGCGCATACTTGGCGTGCCCGTCGAGTTGATTCATGCCGTGCGTCACAGTAATTGGCTGGGCGTTACTGTAACAGCAAATACAAAAGGAAACTTCAATGTCGAGTTCCAAGCGATCCATTGAAGACGCTTCCCTTAATAGCTTCCATAAGAAATTGGCGTTTTCTACCTCGGGTAGTCCCTTTTTGACGGCTATCCCGATGAACTATTCCCCACCGAAATCCGGGCCTCCAGGGTGGTGTTGGCTACGTCGCTTTCGCGCATCGGTGCTGCTGCCGGCACCTATCTAGAACCTGTTTCTCTTGCATCGCTCGGCATTGGTCAGACCATGCTGGCTGCTGCTGCAATTTCCTTGTTGGGCGCTCTGGCGTCGTGGTGGCTTGCTCCAGAGACCGCGAAGCTCGATCTACAACAGGCTTCTGCCCTGGATGGTTGCGCCGCAATGCGCTGATCCAGGCTTTTCAATCAAATGGAGGGTTAAACCATGAGCCAAGTTCTCACTGTCGTACGTCAAGCTGCCGAGTCGCCTATTGGTGAATTGGCTCCGGCCAAGCTGCCGATCGGTGACGTGATTGCCCAAGCGGCGACGGGGCAGCACCAGACCGACGACGCTGTGAATGCAAGCATCGGCGTTTGGGAAAGCACACCGGGCATTTTCCGTCGCCACCTGAAAAATCGGGAGTTCAGCCACATTGTCAGCGGTTCCTGCACCTTCACCCCTGACGGTGGTGAGCCGGTGGAATTGCGTGCAGGCGATGCTGTGCTGTTCCCGGAAAACTGCGAGGGTGTCTGGAGCATTCATGAGACGCTGCGCAAGACCTACGTCCTGTTCTGAGGAGCTGATACATGATTGAGCGTATCAATCCAGGCAAGCGTGCTAGCCAGCTCGTGATCGTCGATGGTCGGATTGAGACTTCCGGTATCGTGGCCGAGAATCTCGAGGGTGACATCGCTGAGCAGACTCGCTGCGTCTTGCGTCAACTTGAGGCCTGGTTGGCACAGGTAGGTGCTACCAAGGCCAACCTGTCGCGTATGCAGATCTGGCTCGCCGATATGGCTGAGTTCGATCGCATGAACGAAGTCTACGACGCCTGGGTGGGCGAGGCTCCGCCTGTGCGCGCTTGCGTTGGTGCACCGCTTGCCGCGTCTGGCTATCGCATAGAGATTCAAGCGTTCGGGCAGCTGTAAGCCTGAGCTTGAGGTAGTGAAGAGCCGCTGCAGCCCATGTTGCGGCGGTTAAGGATTATAGGTCTGGATCGAGGCCTGCACTGTCTCCGTGCCAATCGAAGCGCTCTACCTCATGACGTCGTTTGCGGAAGGTATATGGCGTCTCGCCGTACTGCTTGCGGAACCACAGAATAAAGTGCGATGCGTCGGAGAAGCCGCAAGCCAGCGCAATGGTGGTGATATTCTGGCTGGTGTTGACCAGCAAGCGGCGCGCATGTTCAAGGCGCAATTTGCGCCAGTAGTTGGCAGGGGGTTCTTGGGTGTTGGCAACAAACTCGCGGTGCAGTTGCCGTGGATGAGTGCCTACCGCTTCCGCAACCGTTTGAAGAGTCATCGAAGCGTCCAGATGGGCGCGCATGAATTCGATCGCGCGTTGGACTCTGTCGTTCTGGTACACGCTTTCGCTTGTCGCCGATGCTCGCTCATCTTCTCTGCGCTCCTCGACCAGCAGGTATTCAAGGCCTTTCTGCGCGCGTACTGCACCGCAATGGCGCCTGATCAGGTTGGCCGCCAGATCAATGGCGGTGCCTCCTGGGCATGTGATAATGCCACGATCGTCGACATAACTCTTGTCGATGACCATCGTCGAGGCAGGGAAGCGCTCCTTGAATTCATCCCTCAATGTGAAATGCACAGCGCAGCGGCGGCCGTCCAGCAGGCCGGCCTTGCCCAGTACGAATGAGCCTGAGCAGAGGGCGATGATGGGAATGTGCGCAGCGTTGGCGTCGCGTAATGCATCGAGCAGCCAATCGGGCGGATTGCGTGTTTCTCCAAGCAGGCCACCAGCGATGACGATGTAATCGTACTGTGCGAACAGATTGAGAGGTTTGGTTGGCAGGATGGGCATGCCGCAACTGGCGGTGATGGGTTGATCGTTCAGCGTCATCCAATCCCATTGGCAGAACAGCTGCTGGCTGCGGAAGGACTTGTCGGCTGCGAAACGCAGTGAGTCAACCAGCCCGGCGACCGGTACCAGGGTGAACTGATTCATTAGCACAAAGCCGACTCTCAGTTCGGGCTTTACCGGCAGCTTGATATCCGCCTCTGGCGGAGAGTCATCGTGCGCTTGGTGAACCATGGGCGAATACCTCACCTGATCGTGACGGTCTACATTTTAGAACGACTCTCAGGTCCGGGATATCATATCAATCTCAGCAAGTAGAAAAATCAGGACAAAAGGTAGTGCCTAGGCGTGCTTCTACTATCAATTGTCATGCTTGTTACAGCGAGAGTGCCCGCAGGGTGAGCATTATGTTGCAAAAACCAACATGCTCTTAGCAAAGGCACCAATACTATGTACCGCGGATTCTGGTATGCCCAGGCACTCGACCTGGACAGCGATCTGGCCCCTGCTTTGCAGGACTCCATTCAAGCTGACGTCTGTATCGTTGGTGGCGGTTTCCTCGGCCTTTGGTCGGCCATCCGCCTGAAACAGGCGCATCCGGAAAAAACCATCGTTATCGTCGAGCGCGATCGTTGCGGCTCCGGCGCAAGTGGTCGTAACGGTGGTGTCGCCACCAACTGGTGGGGCAAATACTTGTCGGTGCGCACCATTTGCGGCGATGTTGAAGCTCGGCGCATCTGTGAAGCGGCCGAATCGGCTATCGATGAAATTGGTAGCTTCTGCCAGGAGCACGGTATAGATGCTCAGTACCGTAAGGATGGTTGGCTGTGGACCGCTACCAACCAGCGTCAAATGGGCTCTTGGAAGGTGCTGACCGATGGCCTGCAGAAACTCGATGTGAACCCATTCCAGGAGTTGGATCGTGAGACCATTCGCGGTCGCGTAGGCTCCCCGCTGGTTCTGGGTGGTATCTATGACCCCAACGCGGCCACCGTGCAGCCTGCAATGTTGGCCCGCGGTCTGCGCCGAGTGGCCCTGAAGCTTGGGGTGAAGATCTTCGAGAAGTCTCCATTTACACACCTGGAACGCGGTAAAAACCCGGTGGTGCATACGGCGATGGGCCGAGTGAAGGCAAATCACGTGGTCCTCGCGCTTAACGCTTGGGGCGCACAGTTCCCAGAGCTGCGCCGAATGATTGCCATCATGTCCAGTGACATGGTCGCCACCGCCCCGGTCAAGGCCAAGCTTGATGCAATCGGCTTCAGTGGCGGCGAGTGCATGACTGATTCGCGTACCGTACTCAACTACTGGCGCAATACCCCGGATGGGCGGGTCGTGTTCGGCAAGCCGCTGGGGCAGTTCGCCTACGCCGGGCGCATCGGCAATCTTTACGAGAAACCATCGCCGGCCGCCGACAAGGTCGCTGCCGAACTGCGCCGCCTGTACCCACAATTGCAGGACGTACCGGTGGTCAGCAGCTGGACTGGACCGATCGACCGTGCGATGAAAGGTCTGCCGAACTTCGGCTACCTCGACCATCACCACACCGTCAGCTACGGCATCGGGTTCTCGGGCAACGGTGTGGCCACCACGGTCTTTGCCAGCCGCATCATCAAGTCACTGGCCACTCACGCCAATGATGAGTGGGCAAACTGCGGCTTGGTCAATCAGAAGTTGAAATTGTTGCCGCCAGAGCCGTTCCGCTTCTTCGGTGCGCACATGGTCCGCGATGCGCTGGTGCGCAAGGAGTCGCTTGAAGACCACGATCAGGACGCAGGTTTCATCACGCGCCAGCTGGTTGCCATGGCGCCTGCCGGCTATGTCCCTGCCCAGAAAAAATAAGTACTAGGATCATGAGCGAACATATTGTTTTTCTCGACGACGATGGTCTTGCGGCCTCGACTCGTCTCAAGCGCCCTGACTGTGAACATACCTGGGAACAGTTTGCGTACACCCATCCTGATCAGGTGCTAGAGCACCTGAAAGATGCCACGGTCGCTCTGACTTGCAGTGTGCCGCTGCGTGAGGAGCACCTGCGTCAGTTGCCGAAGCTGAAGATGATTTCGCTTGCGCTTACGGGCCGCGACATTGTCGACGTTGATTACTGCGATGTTCACGGCATCGAGGTATCCAGCGTTCCTGGTTACGCGGCAAACACGGTCGCCGAGCACAGTATGGCGATGATGCTTGAGCTGTTTCGTCGCCCTGCGGCCTTCAGCCGGCTGATGCGCAAAGTGCATGCAGGGCAGGCCGAGTACAAGAACATCTACTTCGACCATCGCATCCGTGATGTACGTGGCAAGCAGGTGGCTATCATTGGCAGCGGTCCGATCGCCATTCGCTTGGCAGAGCTGGCACGTGCCTTCGGCATGGAAGTATTATTCGAAGATCGTGGCGGCAAGCGTCCTGGACCTGAGAATCGTTCGCTCGAGAGCCTGCTCAAGACTTGTGATGTTCTGTCGATCAACGCGCCATTGACGCCTGAAACCCACAACATGATCGATGCTGAAAAGCTTGCGTTGATGAAGCCGGATGCGCTGGTCATCAACACCGGTCGCGGGGGGATCGTCAACGAAGCTGCTCTGATCGATGCGTTGCAAAACGACCGGCTCGGTGGTGTAGCGCTGGATGTGGTCGAAGTTGAGCCCCTGCATCCGAGCAACCCTTTGTTCCAGCTGATCGACCGCGACGATTTCATTCTCAACCCACATATCGCGTGGAGCAGTGAGGATGCCATGCAGCAGTTGATGGATCGCGCAGTCGACAACATCACTGATTTTGTAGCCCGCCACAGCACTCAGAAAAGGATCCGTACCGCATGACCATCGCCACCAAAAGCAGCTTTGTCGACGGCGCTTTCGTTGCCCTGGACAGCGGCGCTGACATCCTCGAAAACAGAAACCCATCCAATCCGGGCGAAGTAATCGAGCGATTTGTGCGGGCCGACCAGCACCTGACCGAACAGGCCATTGCCGCGGCCCGACGTGCTCAGCCAGCCTGGGCTCGCAGCAACCCGCAGCAGCGCGCCGACGCTCTGGACTTTATCGGCACCGAGATTCTCGCTCGTCGTGAAGAGCTTGCCACATTGCTTGCGCGCGAAGAGGGCAAGATTGTTCGAGAAGCCCTCGGTGAAGTCGACCGTGCTGGTCGTTCGTTTAAATTCTACGCCCAGGAAGCTTTGCGCGCTGAGGGCGAGAAGTACCAGTCTGTCCGCCAAGACGTAGGGATCGACGTTTTCACCCAGCCGTTGGGTGTGATCGGGATCATCGCTCCGTGGAACTTCCCGATTGCCATCCCGGCATGGAAGATTGCCCCAGCGCTGTGCTTTGGCAACTGTGTGGTCTTCAAGCCAGCTGAGCTGGTCCCATCTTCGGCCTGGGCCCTGGCCGAAATTATCAGTCGCTCGGGTCTGCCAGCGGGCGTGTTCAACATGTTGATCGGCCCTGGTCGCAGCGTGGGCGATATCATCATCCGTTCGCCAGAGATCGATGGCATCAGCTTCACCGGCTCGGAGAACACTGGGCGTCAGATCGCCAAGCTCGCTGCTGAAGGTATGAAGAAAGTCCAATTGGAAATGGGCGGCAAAAACCCGTTGATTGTGCTGGATGATGCTGATCTGGAACAAGCAGTGGACGTTGCGCTGAATGGCTCGTTCTTCAGCACTGGCCAACGCTGCACAGCCAGCTCTCGCGTAATCGTCACTGAAGGTATCCACGACGCCTTCGTTGCACGCCTGGCTGAGCGTACGCAGGCCCTCAAAGTCGGCGATGCATTGCAGTCTTCTACTGATATCGGCCCCGTCGTAGATGGGCGCCAGTTGGAGCAGAACCTGTCCTACGTTGCTAGTGGTCGGGAGCAGGGCGCCAAGCTGGTATGTGGTGGGGAGCGAATCGAGAACGAGTCGGGTGCATACCTATTCACGCCGGCGCTGTTCACTGAAGTGACGCCAGAGATGCGCATCTACCGCGAAGAAATCTTTGGGCCAGTGCTCAGCGTGCTGAAAGTGCGTGATTATGAAGAGGCCTTCGCCGCTGCCGAGGACACTCAGTTTGGCCTATCGGCGGGTATCGTCACTACTTCGCTGCGCCATGCCGAGCACTTCAAGCGAAACAGCTCGGCCGGAATGGTAATGGTCAATCTGCCAACCGCTGGTGTGGATTACCACGTTCCGTTTGGTGGAAACGGCGCTTCGAGCCTGGGTTCCCGTGAACAAGGTACTCATGCCCGTCAGTTCTTCACTCGCGTCAAGACCACTTACCAACTGGCCTGACGTTTACCTGGCAATTGAAGATCATCCACGGGGGCAATTGCGCTCCCGCGGATTCTGCTGCGCCCAATATTTGAAGTTGAGGTTACAAGCAAGATGGCCAAGGCCGCCGATGTCGTTGTGCAATGCCTGGAAAACGAAGGTGTCGAGTATGTGTTCGGCATTCCTGGTGAGGAAAACCTCGACCTGCTGGAATCCCTGCGCAAGTCGAAGATCAAGCTGGTACTGACCCGCCACGAGCAGTCTGCGGGCTTCATGGCAGCCACCTATGGCCGCCTGACCGGCAAGACCGGCGTCAGCCTGTCGACCCTGGGCCCTGGCGCGACCAACCTGGTAACCGCCAGTGCGTACGCCTACCTGGGCGGCATGCCGATGATGATGATTACCGGCCAGAAGCCGATCAAGAAGTCCAAGCAGGGCCGCTTCCAGATCATCGATGTGTGCGGCATGATGGACCCCATCACCAAGTACACCCACCAGTTCGCCTCGGCCGACAACATCCCTTCGCGCATGCGTGAAGCGTTCCGCCTGGCCGAAGAAGAAAAACCGGGCGCCGTGCACCTGGAGCTGCCGGAAGACATCGCCGCCGAGCAGACCGATGCCATGCCGATCCCGCGCAGCTTGCACCGCCGGCCGCTGGCCGAGCACGTGGCCATCGAAGCTGCCATCGAGAAACTGCGCACCGCCCGCAGCCCTATCCTGGTGATCGGTGCCGGCGCCAACCGCAAGATGACCGCCAAGGTCCTCAAGCAGCTGGTCGATAAGACCGGTATCCCGTTCGTCACCACCCAGCTGGGCAAGGGTGTGGTTGACGAGCGCAGCCCGCGCTTCCTGGGTAACGCTGCGTTGTCGTCCGGTGATTTCGTGCACCGTGCGATCGAAGCGGCTGACCTGATCGTCAACATCGGCCACGATGTGATCGAGAAGCCGCCGTTCTTCATGGTCCGTGGCGGCACCGAAGTCATCCATATCAACTTCCGTTCCGCCGAAGTCGACGCCGTGTACTTCCCGCAGGTAGAAGTGATCGGCGACATCGCCAACGCCGTCTGGCAGATCGCTGAAGGCCTGGGCGACACCTCGCACTGGGACTTCACCCGCCTCATGGCGATTCGTGAAGCCAACGAAGCCCAGATCGCCGAAGGCGGCGACGATGACCGCTTCCCGGTCTACCCTCAGCGCCTGGTTGCCGACATCCGTCGTGTTCTGCCGTCCGAAGGTATCGTCGCCCTGGACAACGGCATCTACAAGATCTGGTTCGCGCGCAACTACAAGGCCCACAAGCCCAACACCGTACTGCTCGATAACGCCCTGGCGACCATGGGCGCCGGCCTGCCGTCGGCCATGGCTGCGCACCTGGTGTACCCGGACCGCCCGGTGATCTCGGTGTGTGGCGACGGCGGCTTCATGATGAACAGCCAGGAGCTGGAAACCGCAGTCCGTCTGGGCATGCACGTTACCGTGGTGATCCTGCGTGACGATGGCTACGGCATGATCCGCTGGAAGCAGGCCAACATGGGCTTCACCGATTTTGGCCTGGACTACGGCAACCCGGACTTCGTCAAGTACGCCGAAGCCTACGGTGCCAATGGCCACCGCGTGGAAAGCGCCGAAGGTTTGCTGCCGCTGCTCGAGCACTGCATCAAGACCCCGGGCGTGCACGTGATCGACTGCCCGGTCGACTACAGCGAGAACGACCGCATCCTGAACATGGACCTGCGTGAGCGCAGCGCCGCCATCTGAGGAATCAGCCCCATGCAACTGAAAGACTCCCAACTGTTCCGCCAGCAAGCCTTCATCAACGGTGAATGGCTGGATGCGGACAGCGGCCAGACCATCAATGTGACCAACCCGGCCACAGGTGAAGTCATCGGTACCGTGCCGAAGATGGGCTCTGCGGAAACCCGCCGCGCCATCGAAGCTGCCGACAAGGCCCTGCCGGCCTGGCGTGCACTGACCGCCAAAGAGCGCTCGAACAAGCTGCGTCGTTGGTTCGAACTGATGATCGAGAACCAGGACGACCTGGCTCGCCTGATGACCACCGAACAAGGCAAGCCACTGGCCGAAGCCAAGGGCGAAATCGCCTACGCAGCCTCGTTCATCGAGTGGTTCGCCGAAGAAGCCAAGCGCGTTTACGGTGATACCATCCCGGGCCACCAGCCTGACAAGCGCCTGATCGTCATCAAGCAGCCGATCGGCGTTACCGCGGCCATCACCCCCTGGAACTTCCCGGCGGCGATGATCACCCGTAAAGCCGGCCCGGCCCTGGCCGCTGGCTGCACCATGGTGCTCAAGCCTGCTTCGCAAACCCCGTACTCTGCCCTGGCCCTGGTCGAGCTGGCTACCCGTGCCGGCATCCCGGCTGGCGTGCTGAGCGTGGTGACCGGCAGCGCTGGCGAAGTTGGCGGCGAGCTGACTGGCAACTCCCTGGTGCGCAAACTGTCCTTCACCGGCTCGACCGAAATCGGTCGCCAGTTGATGGAAGAATGTGCCAAGGACATCAAGAAGGTTTCCCTGGAGCTAGGTGGCAACGCCCCGTTCATCGTGTTCGACGACGCCGACCTGGACAAGGCGGTCGAGGGCGCGATCATCTCCAAATACCGCAACAACGGCCAGACCTGCGTCTGCGCCAACCGTATCTACGTGCAGGACGGCGTCTACGACGCGTTCGCCGAGAAGCTGGCCGCTGCCGTGGCCAAGCTGAAGATCGGTAACGGCCTGGAAGAAGGCACCACCACTGGCCCGCTGATCGACGGCAAGGCTGTCGCCAAGGTTCAGGAACACATCGAGGACGCCGTTGGCAAAGGCGCCAAGGTGCTGTCCGGTGGCAAGATCATCGAAGGCAACTTCTTCGAGCCGACCATCCTGGTTGACGTACCGAAGACCGCTGCCGTCGCCAAGGAAGAAACCTTCGGCCCACTGGCGCCGCTGTTCCGCTTCAAAGACGAAGCTGAAGTCATCGCCATGTCGAACGACACCGAGTTCGGTCTGGCCTCGTACTTCTACGCCCGTGACATGAGCCGCGTGTTCCGTGTCGCCGAGGCCTTGGAATACGGCATGGTGGGTATCAACACCGGCCTGATCTCCAACGAAGTCGCGCCATTCGGCGGCATCAAGGCTTCGGGCCTGGGCCGTGAAGGCTCCAAGTACGGTATCGAGGACTACCTTGAAATCAAGTACCTGTGCTTGAGCATCTGAAGACGCAGTTCACCAACACCCGGCTGCGGCCGGGTCTCTTGAAAGGAACTTCATTCATGCAAGCTTCGCAGCAACGAAAGTGGTCTCGTTCTGGCATCCAGACCAGCGTGATGGGCTTTGGCGCCGCTCAGCTGGGCAATTTCATGGCCCCAATCACCGAAGAGACCGCAGCTGAATTGGTCCAGGCCACCTGGGATGCCGGCATTCGATTCTTCGATACGGCGCCGAGCTATGGGCATGGCTTGAGTGAGGCAAGATTGGGGCAAAGCTTGCGTTGGAAGCCCCGTGAAGAATTTGTGCTGGCTACCAAAGTTGGGCGATTGCTGACACCCCAGCGCCGGGAGAAGATCGATTTCGGTTGCTGGATCAAAGGGCTGCCATTCGAGTGGCGATTCGATTATTCCTATGACGGCACAATGCGTTCCATCGAAGACAGTCTTCAGCGTACGGGCCTTGAGCATATCGACGTTGCGCTTATTCACGAAGTCGATGTCTATACCCATGGCACCCAGCAGCCTGAGGTATTCGATTGCGCCATGAAGGGGGCGGGGAGGGCGTTGCTCGAGTTGCGCGATCAAGGCGTCGTAAAGTCGATTGGAATCGGCGTCAACGAGAGCGATGTAGCTCATGAAGCCATCCAGCGCGTCGATTTCGACTGCATTCTATTGGCCGGACGTTACACCCTCATCGAGCAAGACGCGTTGAACGAGTTTCTCCCACGATGTGAGGCACAGGGTGTCTCGCTGATCGTGGGCGGAGGCTACAATAGCGGGATCTTGGCCACCGGTTCAGTTCCAGGCGCGCGCTACAACTATGCGCCCGCCCAGCCTGAAGTGCTGGAGCACGTCGCTCGAATCGAGGCTGTTTGTCGGGATTTCGACGTCCCTCTCAAGTCGGCTGCATTGCAGTTCATCGCTGCGCATCCAGCAGTGGCCAACATCATTCCGGGCGTTCGCAGTGTTCAGCAGCTCAACGAAAATATCGTGACATGCGAGCGCGAGATTCCCCACGATTTCTGGCATGAGCTCAAACGTAGATCGCTCATTCGAGCGGATGCGCCCACTCCGACCTCCCGCTGACCTCTGTCTTGATTCCTATTGATTCAGCGAGCATTCGTCCCACCGTTTCGGTGCCCGCTTTTTTCTTCAGGTAGTACGTTACACGCAGAACGCTTCTTAACAAAACCAATAAAAGGAAGAGGGTTTTATGGACAATCGTTTTTTCGCGGGCGCAATCACCTGCCTCCTGGCGGCCCATGCTGGGGCCACAGAGATGACAGTCATCTCCTATGGAGGCGTCAGTAAGGCGGTGCAAACCGAAGTCTTCTATCAGCCGTTCGCGGCCGCCCACCAGGTCAAGCTGATTGCGGGGGAGTACAATGGTGAGATGGGGCGCATCAAGGTCATGGTCGACACCCACAGCGTCAACTGGGATGTCGTTCAGGTTGAGGGTGATGACTTGGTCCGGGGATGCGAGGAAGGTCTGTTCGAGCCTTTGGATCAAGCGCGACTCGGCAAGCAGGAAGATTTCGTGCCTGGCACTTTTTCTGAATGCGGAGCGGGTCTATTGGTTTGGTCGATGGCGTTGGCGTACAACGCAGACGCTTTGCTCGAAGCACCTAAGGGCTGGCAAGACTTTTGGGACGTAGAGAAGTTTCCGGGCAAGCGAGCCTTGCGCAGAGGGCCGAAATTCACACTAGAGGCTGCTCTGATGGCTGACGGGGTCCCCCGCGAAGAAATCTACAATGTGCTGTCAACCCCCGAGGGCGTGGACAGGGCTTTCCGTAAGCTGGATGAAATCAAACCGTACATACAGTGGTGGGAGGCCGGCGCCCAGCCGATGCAGTTCTTGGCCAGCAACGACGTGATAATGACCACCGCCTTCAATGGTCGGATCTTCGATGCTCAGAATTCCGGGGTGCACGTCATGCCGATCTGGAATGGAAGCATTTACGCGATCGACTACTGGGCCGTTCCGCGTGGCAGCAAGCACAAGCAGCTCGCGCAAGACTTCATCGCCTTCACCCTCCGCCCGGAAAATCAGCAGAAGCACACGACCCAGCTGGGCTACGGTTCAGTGAATCTGCACACCGCAGCGCGTCTCGACCCTGCGTTGGCTGCGCAACTCAACACCGCTCCGGCAAACATGGCGCAATCGATGGCTGTTAGCAGCGAGTTCTGGGTCGATCACGGGGAGGAATTGCAGGAGCGCTTCAACGCTTGGGTCGCGCGCAAAAGCTAAACCCCATCGGCAAGCGGCGTTAGGCTGCTCGCCGATCAAGCGGCTTCAGCGTCCGCCGTGGATCTTTCACGGCGGACATGAAAATAGCCTAGATGTCGCATTCTTTGAGGTAATCCTTCTATTTCTTCAAGTCAGGTCAGCTTAGTCTGAACAGGTCTTAAGTATTGCTTGGTAACCATAGCGACGTTCGGTCGAGCATGAGTACGGCATACGAAAAAAGTCGCTAGTCAAGCCGATGTACAGGCAGTGTCATATTCGTCGTTCATTTGGAGTGAGTGTGCCAACGCTCGCTGCATTCGTTCGGCCGGCTACATTATTTACAAAAACAATACGATAACTCATCGCGTTTAAGCTGGCGTTCCTCCACGGAGGGCCATCTGCCTGTGTTGAGTTGTTCAGCAATGAGTAGCAATAGAGACAATATAATAATGTCAAACAAGCAAAAGATTTCCTTAGAAGATGCCCCCCTTAACAGCTTTCACAAAAAGTTGGCTATCTACTCTTCTGGTGCCCCCTTCCTAGATGGCTATATCCTCAGCATCATCGGCGTCGTCCTCGTTCAGTTAAGCCATGCACTTCAACTAAGCGCCTTCGAAGAGGGCTTGGTGGCCGCGGCGTCTCTGGTGGGTATGTTCTTTGGCGGTTTCGTGGGGGGGCTGTTCACGGACAAGCTCGGCCGCAAGACGCTGTATGTTCTCGTTCTGGTCGCTTTGGCTGTGTTCTCCCTGGGTCAATTCTGGGTGAACTCCGCAATGGCGTTGATTGCGCTGCGCTTGCTGCTCGGCGTGGCGATCGGCGCTGACCATCCACTGGCAACGTCCTTGCTGGCTGAGTTCTTGCCGAAAAAACAGCGTGGTTCGATCCTTGCGAGTTTGGTGATGATGTGGTTCGTCGGTGCTGCCGTCGCCTACGTGGCCGGTGAGTTCATTCTGCGCGCTATGGGCCCGGAAGCCTGGCGTTGGGCCCTGGCCAGTGCAGTGATACCGGCGGTATTGTTCCTCGTGATGCGTGCCGGCACACCGGAATCTGCCCGTTGGTTGCTCAGCAAAGGCCGCACCGCCGAAGCCGATCAAGTCATCAAGAAAGTTTATGGCAGTAACTTTTCGATTGCAGATTTGCCAGAGCCGCCCGCCGAGCGCCGCGTATCGGTGTGGCATCTGTTCCATTCCCAATACGGCAAACGCATCTTCTTCGTCAGTGTATTCTGGACGTGTTCGATCATCCCACAATTCGCGATCTATGCCTTTGCCCCTAAAATCCTCGCGGCAATGGGGCTCACTGGCGAACTTGCCGCTTGGGGTGCAGTAGCGATAACGTTCATCTTCGTCTTCGGCTGCCTGCTGGGGGTGAAGCTGATCAATCCGATGGGCCGTCGTAATATGCTCATTCACAGCTTCTTGTGGTCTGGTTTGGCACTTCTGCTGCTCGGTCTGTTCCCAGATGTCGCTGGGCTGGTAACGCTCGTACTGTTTGGCAGCTACGCATTGTTCATCGGCGGCGCTCAAGTGCTTCAGTACGTCTACCCTAATGAATTGTTCCCCACCGAAATTCGTGGTTCTGCGGTGGGCTTGGCGACATCCCTGTCGCGCATTGGCGCGGCGGTTGGTACTTACCTGGTGCCGATATCGCTTTCCTCGTTCGGAATCGCCAATACCATGCTTGCTGCGTTCGGCATTTCGATGGTCGGTCTGTTATTTACGTGGCTGATGGCGCCGGAGACTCGCTGCCTTGATCTTGCCCAAGCCAGTGCGGCCTAAACTTTAATTATCGGTTCTTGTTGTGTCTCTTTGGCGCGCCTTCAGATCGAAAGCGCGCTTTTTTTTTGCATCGGTTTGAGCGCCGTCGGTGTACGTCGGTTTCCCTCGCTATCCCCCGGTGTCAGGATAGTTGTCGCCTCTCCGCATTTTCCTTAAAAAGCACATCGGGGGCGGAAAGAGACTGGTCGTGCCGGATTATTCACCTGAACGCAGAGCCGCATTACTCAAGATGTTGCTCCACCGCAGAACCTGTCGATGGTCGAGGTTTCCCGGGGCGAAGGGGACCGCGAGATGTCTTTGTCCAACTGGCGCAAGCAGCTCAGTACTGAAGGAAGTGCAGCGTCCGAAAACCAATCATCGGCCGAGAGCTGGCCAGCCGAAACTAAGTTTGCTGTCGTCCTAGAAGCGGCTGGCTTGTCCGAGATCGACCTGGGCGAGTATTGCCATCGTAAAGGCCTTTACCCCGAGCAAATTACTGCTTGGCGGTAAGCCTTCATCACCGGCCGAAAGTCGGGTCGCAGTCAGCGCCCCTGGCGGCATGCGGCTCCGACGACACATGCGGCAAAAGGGCCGAATCAAATGTGGTCGTGGTACATCACGTATCTACCGTCGCCGATACGCGGCAAGTTTTACTACCTTTATCTGATTGAGGATATTTACAGCCGCAAGGCCGTGGGCTGGGAGGTCTACGACGTGGGAAAGCGGCGAGAATGTCCCCGCCTACTGCAACGCAGCGTGATCGTTGAGCAATGTTTACATGAGCCACTGTTGCTGCACTCGGACAACGGAGCGCCGATGAAGTCGGTGACGCTGTTGAGCAAGATGTACTACCTTGGGATCACGCCCTCGCGTGGTCGACCGCGGGTCAGCAACGACACAATCCCTACGCGGAGTCGCTGTTCAGAACGCTGAAATACTGCCCGCAATGGCCGCAGAATGGTTTTGCCAGTCTGGACGCCGCACGGGCATGGGTGAGGGACTTCATGCGGTGATACAACAACGAGCACCGGCATAGCCGTATCCGGTTCGTCACACCGGCTGAGCGGCATTGAGGACTGGACCATCAGGGCTTGTTCCAGCGACATGAGCAGTACGAACGAGCCAAAGAGAAAAAGCCGGAACGGTGGTCGGGTCCAACGCGTAACTGGGAGCCGATCGGCACCGTGCTGTTGAACCCGGATTGAGAACAACAGGTCAAGAACAGAGCGGCATAGTTGACGGTTGACGCCACAACTACCTTGAACGCCGCGCACCAAAATCGGCTTCGGTGACGAATCGAGCCGATAGTTAACTTTTGGCACATGTGAGGCTTCCTGGGCAGTGCATGAGTCATGCCGGCCTGAAGCCGATCGACCGTGAATATACGTGCGACAAAGCATCCTCCTCGGCTGGGGAAAAAGGGTCCCTGTTCGTCTGATCTTCGCCGAGCTTGTCGGGAGTCTATCTAGCTGTGACCGGCTCCCCCAGGCCTGCCTTCATGGGGTCTTCGCCAAGCCTCTAAGCATACCTTTTCGGCATAACTGTAAGGCCGCTAGACCGTCTACCGTTCAAAGCGAGAGCTTTCGAGATCTGACGGTGCGCTGGCGGAACGATACGCTGCGCCGCGACTTTAGCAACAACGAGTACGACGAGAATCGAATCATCATCACTTACCCCTTGGATCTGCTTTGACGAGCGGGGCGGTAGGGCTGCGGAACTTCCTTGGCGGGAGAATCACGCCCAATGACTAATAATACGGCTTCCGCCGCAGGTGCGGGCGCGCAGTTAGCTGTTCGCTATCTGCTAATGCAAGGCGGTAACAAGATAGGCGTGTATGTGTTGGCGGACGATCTTTGCGCCGACCCGAGACTGCGTGACCTTACGTTGCATTCAATCATCGAGCTGTTAGGCACGCAACATGCCGATAAGCTTGAAGTCGAGCTACCACGCGTGAACAGAGTCGCCCTCATACGGGCGTCATCTCGACCGGGTATCGATGTGGATTACCTTTCTGGCGAGGTCAACGCCGGGCAGGCCAGCATTGACTACAGCCGAAGCTGTGCAAACCTGCTTGCCGGCGTGGCGCCGTTCGCGATCGAACGAGGGCTTGTTGCGATCAGCGGTGATGTCACGCCGGTGCGGATTTTCATGGAGGGCACGGGTCATGTTGCGGTCGTGCAGGTTCCCACGTGCGGTGCAGCGGTCCAATATGCCGAAGCGCCCACGTCTGATGCACCCCATTCGGTAACAGCTTTGTTCATTCAATTCCTTCAACTTGCAGGGTCGACGTGTGGTGCGTTGTTTCCCACGGGTAACGCCGTGGATGTCATTGATGGTGTAGCGGCGACCTGCATCGATAATGGTGCGCCGATGGTCATTCTGCGCGCGAAGGATGTGGGTTGCACGGGCTTGGAAACCCCTCAAGCCTTGAGCACCAATGAGGTACTTAGAGACAGGCTTGAACATATCCGCATGCATGCCGGACTTGCAATGCGCCTATCTGAGCAGGATCGCAAGACGTTGCCCAGGGTCTGTCTGTTGGCAGCCTCTGCGCGAGGGAGCCCGATCGTTACGCGGACCTTCACGGCGAATAAATGGCACCCTGGTATCAGCATTCTAGGTGCGGCTACCGTCGCAGCCGCTTGCGTTCTTAAGGGTACGATTGCGGTTGGCCGAGCAGACCTAGAGGATGGAGACCGCCGACCGATCGCGATAGAGTATGCGACAGGTACTTACACGATATACATCAGCGTGCAAGGCGGACAGATAGGGGATTGTGGCATAGCGCGAACGGTACGGTGGCTGTTCAATGGCGAGGTACTCGTGCCCATTGACCAGCCTGCGCAAAGGGCCTCGACTCGCACGCCATGATAGGTAGCATACTGCGAGTATGGCTGGGGCTGGCCCGAGCATAGGCGAAGTGAAAGCAGAGGGTATCGCATGGCGGTGAGAATCAGTCCTGATCATTTGTTCTGCTTGGCTAACAAACCTTGGAGTACTTGATTGACTTGTGGGTCGGGTGGGTAAGATTTGTTCCACTTCTGAAGAAACTTCACGGCTTCTGATGTGCGATTTGACCTGTCCAGGGACAA
>NZ_JABMCW010000120.1:0-15159 GCF_013179705.1 Pseudomonas sp. CM25
CGCTCCCTACATGCTCTAGAGGTAGCGGGGCGGGTCTGCACTGAGGTCGATCCTGCTGATGGACGGCGCTATACCGTTTCGCTTACTGCGAGCGGCAAGGAGTTGTATAACCGAGTCTTGAAGGTCGCACTGGAGCGCGAGCGTCGCCTGCTGAGCGGCCTTTCTCCGTCGGAGGTGGATACGCTGATTAATCTTCTTGGTCGCCTGAACGCCCAGGTTGCCAACGTTAATGAATACGACCCAGAAAAGCCCTAGGTCTTCATTCACGCGCTTCAACTGGCCTCAGTGCTTGGAAAGCTGTCCTATTGGACAGCTTTTTTGTAGATCCATCTCACTCTCACTGCGCGATCCTCTCTCGCTCTGTAGTTCGCTTAGGTATCGCGGTTCACGATAGGTCGCATCCGAACAAGCGATTAGTCAGAGCAAATCCTCCGCGTCAATCTGTCGCCAACTCCTGGTTTATCCCGCCTAGGAGAGGTCACTCAGGTCTACACGCCTGCCATAGCTGGGCAGCCTAACCCAGCTCTCGGTGACAGAAAAAATGCCAACAAAAAAAATAAGAGAGGGTTTGTTCAATGGCTTTTCGCTCCTGTGCCATATCGCGGCGTGCACCCTTCGCCGTGACTGTTGCTGCCGCGTTGGTCTGCGGTTTCCCAAGCGCTCAAGCGTTTGAATTTCAAACCGGTTCACCTGACCTGACCCTTCGGTGGGATAACACGCTCAAATACAGCTCTGCCTGGCGTCTGAAGGATCAGAGCAGCAAGTTATCCAGCGGTCCCGTTGCGCTCAACCAAGATGATGGTGATCGCAGCTTCAACAAGGGTCTCATTTCAAATCGTCTAGATGTTCTCTCTGAGATGGACCTTGGCTATCGAGATTTCGGTGCTCGCGTCAGTGCGGCAGGTTGGTTCGATACCGAGTATCAGAAGGATAACGACAACAACGACCCAAGCCGCGCAAACGCCCGCTCAGTGGCGTATGACGAGTTCACCGATGACACGCGTCATCTGCATGGTGGTGATGGTGAGTTGCTCGATGCATTCCTCTACTGGAACGGCAGTGTCGCGGACCGCGCTTTGTCTGTACGGGCCGGGCGTCATGGGCTCATTTGGGGCGAAAGTCTGTTCTTCGGTGCTAACGGCATTGCGGGAGGCATGGCTCCGGTTGATGTTGTGAAGGCCATTTCCGTACCCAATACCCAGTTCAAGGAAATCACTCGTCCGGTCAGTCAGCTTTCCACGACCTATCAGCTGACCGACGATCTGTCGGTTGGAGCCTACTATCAGTTTGAGTGGGAAGAGACGCGGTTACCGGGTGCTGGCAGCTACTTCTCGGTTAGCGACACGATTGGCGAGGGCAACGAGCGCTTGATCGTCGGCGAACCTTTCCCGGCTTTCCTCGGCGGTAATCCAGGCAGTCCTGCCGCGTTCTTTCACGGTAACGATAAAGAAGCGAAGAGTTCAGGCCAGGGTGGCCTTCAGCTTCGTTACACCGCAGATACCGTGGAATACGGTCTCTATGCAATCCAGTATCACGACAAATCCCCCAAGCTTTATCTGAAGCCAAGCACGACCGGGCCGAATTTCGCGACCGGCCAGGTCGGGGAGTACTACTGGGTCTATCCCGAGAATATACGTGCATTGGGGGCGAGCTTCTCCACAACCGTGGACGAATACAGCTTCGCAGGTGAGGCCTCTATGCGTTGGAATATGCCTCTGGTTTCTAACGGCCAGACGGTGTTGCCAGGGCTTCAGGCAGACAATGACGACCACCCTCTGTATGCCGTGGGTCGCACAGCCCACTTGAACCTCAACATGATTGCTTCGTTGGGTCCTTCGTTCATTTCGAACGAGGCCAGCTTGGTAGGAGAGATCGCCTGGAACCGCTTGCTGAGCGTGACAAAAAACAGGGCTGCGCTTGATCCCGGTGCAACGGATGACGGTGTCGGCATCAAGCTTGTGTATTCACCAACCTATCGCCAGGTTTTCCCCGGCATTGATCTCAGCGTGCCTGTGGGTATCAGCTACTTCCCGATGGGCAAGTCCGCGGTCGTTAGCTCATTTGGGCCTGATAAAGGCGGGGATTTCAACGTCGGCGTAAGCGCCACCTACATGGACCGGGTCACGTTCGGTCTGACGTACACCCATTACTACGGTCCTGAGGACACCAACCTCAATTCGGCCAACCAGTTCACCTTCAAACAATCACTGAAAGACCGGGATTACCTGGCCTTCTCGGTTAAAACAACATTCTGAGGGGACTCGCATGACTACACCATTTTCTCTCAAGACACTCTGCGCAGTATTGATCAGTACCGCTGCGCTGAGCCTGCCGCTTGCGCATGCCGCAGGTCCTGATGATCTTGGCAAACAATTGACCCCGCTGGGGGCCGAGCGTGCTGGTAACGCCGATGGCAGCATCCCAGCCTGGGACGGTGGGTACGTGAAGGTGGACCCTTCATTCAAAGAGGGAGGGAAACGCGGCGATCCGTTTGCAGCGGACAAACCTCTTTTCAGTATCACTGCCAAAAATGTGGATCAATATGCCACTCGCCTTAGCGAGGGCACCAAGGCGATGTTCAAGCGCTACCCAGAGAGCTATCGCATTGATGTTTACCAGACAAGGCGTACCGCAGCTGCACCTCAGTGGGTATACGACAACACGCTGAAAAATGCTCACGAGGCAAAGCTGGTGGAAAGCAGCGCGGGCTTGATTCCTGAGGGAGCTTACGGCGGTATTCCATTCCCAGTGCCTAAGAACGGGACGGAGGCGATGTGGAATCATGTTCTGAACTGACGTGGCACCTCCGTAGCGATGGATTTCCGTCATTACTTGATGACAGCCGACGGCGCTCCCGTGATGACCACTGACGGTAAGGCTATCCAAGAGATGCCTTATTACTACAAGGATGGCAGTGCATCGACCTTCGATGGCGATTACTGGCTCTTCCGCTTGCTCAACGTAGGGCCACCACTGCGTGCTGGCGAACAGATTATGGGGCGCACCAACCTTAACGGCGATAAGACCCAGGCACATGTGTACCTGACCGGGCAGCGGCGGGTGCGCAAGCTTCCCAATGCATGTTGCGACACACCGACTCCAGCCACCGCGGGTGTGATGTCGTTCGACGAATTGAGTGTGTTCCAAGGTCGAATGGATCGATTCAACTGGAAGCTTGTCGGCAAGCAGGAAATGTACATTCCGTACAACACCAGTAAGGTACAAGCAGCGTCGAAGCCAGAGGATCTTTTTTCCAAGCACCACATGAATCCTGACTACGTTCGCTGGGAGTTGCATCGTGTATGGGTTGTGGAGGCGGACCTGGCTCCAGGTAAGCGCCATCAACTGCCTAAAGGGCGCTACTACCTTGATGAGGACACCTGGCAAGCCATGCTGGGTGATCGCTGGGACGCGAATGGCCAGCTGTCCAAAACACTCTGGTCGCTCCCGGTTGTAATGCCTGATCTGCCCGCAGTAGCTCAATTGTCTTCCGGCTTCTATGACTTGGTCTCGGGTGCGTGGTTTGTGCAGAACCTCTACGCAGGTAAGGATCAACAGTACGCTGTCGTCGACAAGTACAAGCCAGCCGAATTCTCGCCCGCCGCAATGGCCGGACGTGGCGTCCGCTGAGTATGTGAGGAGGGCTTTCGGCCCTCCTTTTCCAGCTAGGAATTCGAGGTAGATATGAACACATTACGTCAGCTAGGCGGCGTGTTGCTTGCCTTGCTTTTGCCGGCCGCCCCACATTGCCTAGCGCAGGCATCACCACAGAACCTTAAGGCGGGCAACGTGTTGAGCAGCCCAGCGACTATGGTTCCTTCCCCGCAGCGGGCTGTATACATGGCATTGGCGCGGGCGGGGAGTCGCATAGTGGCGGTAGGGGAGCGAGGACTGATTGTCTGCTCTGACGACAATGGCCAGCAGTGGCATCAAGCGACCGTCCCCGTGTCCGTAGGCTTGACTGCTGTGCAGTTTGCCGATGACAAAAACGGATGGGCTGTTGGGCACAGCGGTGTCGTGTTAGTTACGCACGATGCGGGTGAGACTTGGCTGTTGCAATTGGATGGCCGGCGCGCTGCCGAGCTGGAGCTTGCTGCTGCTAAACACGACGCGCTCAACGCAGTTGATTCTGAAGCCTCGGATAATCGCTTGGAGACGGCGAAGCGCTTGATTGCAGAGGAACCTGACAAACCCTTGCTCGCCTTGGCCGTAACCGACGCTAAGCAGGTACTTGTTGTTGGGGCTTATGGTCTGGCTCTGCGAACTGAAGACGGTGGCACGACTTGGCACTCAGTAATGGGCCAGATCGACAATCCCATGGGTCTGCATCTTTATGCTGTAGCTCGCCAAGGTGACACTTGGATCTTGGCAGGAGAGCAGGGCTACCTTGCTCGCTCCCGGGATGGTCAGAGCTTCCAGCAACTGGAAGTAAGTTACCCAGGTAGCTTGTTTACGCTGGCTCAGCGTAGAGATGGGGCGATGCTGATCGGCGGGCTGAAGGGGCACGCATTTGTGCTGCCGAGAGGTTCCGATAGCCCAGAAGAAATACCACCTCAAGCACCGGTTACCTTCAGTGATGCGCTCACTTTACGCGATGGCCGAGTGCTGCTTACCAATCAGGCCGGTGGGCTATTTACCAGTTCCCTGTCTGCGTTCAAGCCAGTTCTTGAACCGTTGAAAAAGCCCGTTTCGGCAGTGATTGAAAATAACGACGGTAGCTTGGTGTTCGCTGGCTTCACCGGGCTTTCGCGTGTCGTGCAACCCGTAGTAGCGGTTTCGGAGTGAGTGTTATGAATTGCGCTAGCCGCCAACCAACCCCCTCTGGTCCCGAGGGATTCGATCCACGCTCGGGCTCTATCGTCGAGCGGGCTCTGTTCAATCACCGTCACTGGGTGCTTCTGCTTTGTCTTCTAGCAACTGTACTGCTTGGCTGGCAGTCAACCCGGCTCGAACTCAACGCCAGCTTCGAGAAAACGATCCCTACCGGGCACCCCTATATTTCAAACTACCTGGACCGGCAAAAAGAGCTGTCTGGCTTGGGTAACGCATTGCGTATTGCGGTGGCTAACCGCAATGGCGATATTTATGACCCAGAGTACCTCCGGGCGCTTCAAGCTCTCAGCGAAGAGATCTATCTGGTCCCAGGGGTAGACCGTGCCTACATGAAGTCGCTTTGGACGCCAGCGACCCGCTGGGTTTCGGTTACTGAAGAAGGCTTGGACGGTGGGCCGGTAATCCCAGACGACTACGATGGCAGCGCCAAATCGATCAACGATTTGCGTCGAAACGTACAGCTTTCGAATGAGATCGGTCAGTTGGTAGCGTTCGACCAGCGCTCCAGCATTATTTACGTACCGCTCCTGGCACGTACGCCTGATGGCAAAGCGCTGGACTATTCGGTGCTCGCGGAGCAACTGGAAGCGCTAAGGGCGAAGCACCAGGGTGATGGTGTTGACATCCACATCGTTGGATTCGCCAAGAAAGTCGGTGATCTGATCGATGGATTGGAGCAGATCCTTCTGTTCTTCGGCGTCGCTATTCTCATCACCACGGCGGTGCTGTTTGCTTACACTCGCTGCATTCGCAGCACTCTGCTGGTAGTGGCGTGCTCTCTGATTGCGGTGGTTTGGCAATTGGGTCTGCTACCAGTCCTTGGCCTCCAGCTCGACCCGTACTCGGTTTTGGTGCCATTCCTTGTGTTTGCGATCGGGATGAGCCACGGCGCGCAGAAGATGAACGGCATCATGCAAGACATCGGCCGTGGAATGCATCGAGTCGTTGCTGCCCGGTTCACGTTCCGTCGCTTGTTTTTGGCCGGGCTGACCGCGCTGTTGTGTGATGCGGTGGGTTTTGCGGTGCTGTTGATCATTCAGATTCGCGTCATCCAGGATCTGGCGATCATTGCCAGTATCGGGGTCGCGGTGTTGATTTTCACCAATCTGATCCTATTGCCGGTATTGCTTTCCTTCGTGGGCGTGAGCCCCAAGGCTGCACAGCTTAGTTTGCGCAGTGAGCGTGCTGAAGAGAGTGGCCAGGCCCGCCATCCGTTTTGGCGCTTCCTTGATCTATTCACTCGTAAATCATGGGCTTCAGCGTGCATTGGCGTGAGCTTGGTCATGGCCGTACTGGGCTTCGCTGTGAGCCTTCACTTGGCGATTGGCGACCTGGACGCCGGGGCACCGGAGCTGCGGGTTGATTCACGCTACAACCGCGACGACGCCTTCATTACTCAAGCATTCGGAGCAAGCAGCGATCTTTTCGCAATCATGGTGCAGACGCCTGCGGGTGCTTGTGCGCACTACGATGTTTTGCGCAAGGTCGATGAGCTTGATTGGCAGTTGCGTAGCCTGCCAGGTGTTGATTCCACGAATTCACTGGCGCTTTTGAATCGTCGAATGATGGTTGGTTTGTCAGAAGGCAGCGCCAAATGGTACGAGTTGCTGAACAACCAGGCCATGCTCAACATGGTCACCGCCAGCGCCCCTCGCGGGTTGTACAACGAGTCGTGCAATCTCCTGACGCTGTATGTCTATCTGACTGATCACAAGGCGGAAACGCTGACTCGACTGGTTGAGCATGTCGAGGCGTTTGCGGCAGCCAATGATACCCCTGATGTGAAATTCCTCATGGCTGCCGGCAATGCGGGCATCGAAGCCGCGACCAACATAGTTGTCCGAGAGGCTAACCGCGAAATGCTCTTCTGGGTGTATGGCGCGGTGGTCCTGCTTTGCCTAGTGACTTTCCGCTCTTGGCGCGCAACGCTCTGCGCCGTGATTCCGTTGGTGCTTACGTCGATTCTATGTGAGGCATTGATGGTCTGGCTGGGGATCGGTGTGAAGGTTGCCACCTTGCCTGTCATCGCTCTGGGGGTGGGCATAGGTGTTGATTACGCGCTGTATGTGATGAGCATCATGCTGGGGCATCTTCGTCAAGGGGCCTCCCTATCTGACGCCTACTACCGTGCTCTGCTTTCTACAGGGAAGGTAGTAATGCTGACAGGGGTGACTCTGGCAATCGGCGTAGGTACCTGGATCTTTTCTCCTATCAAGTTCCAAGCGGACATGGGGGTACTTCTGGCCTTCATGTTCATCTGGAACATGGTGGCGGCACTGCTTCTGCTTCCGGCCCTTGCTTATTTCCTACTGCCATCGACCCATCAAACCAGGACAGCGGAAGCAGCTGATCGCGCCCTCGAGGGTCGAGTTATGGCTGCGCACTCGGTTGATCGTTGAGCCAAAAATAAAAAGAGTAAATGATCATGGAACATGAGTTGGCGATGATAGCGTTCGGCGCAGAAGCACCACGCCACCACTGGGCGGAGGTGTTGGATGCGTGCTGACAACTGCGCTGGGGCGCCCCAGTCACTGCTACTGCTGCTTGGCAGTTGCTTGCCGGTTTTGGGAGCTGTTCTGTTAGCTCCAATACTGCCGGCCATGAAGGAGCATTTTGCTGATAGCCCAATGGCCGGGGTTCTAGTGCCCATCAGTCTGACGATTCCAGCATTAATGATCGCGCTGTTCGCCCCGTTGGCCGGCGTGATAGCAGACCGTGTAGGTCGCAAGCCGTTGCTTCTGACCTCTGTGGCGCTATATGGCTTCTTCGGTCTGATGCCTATATGGCTTGATTCCTTGCCAGCCATAGTGGCGAGCCGAGCGGGTTTAGGTTTGGCGGAGGCGGGCATCATGACGTGTTGCACGACGTTAATTGGTGACTACTTTCAAGGGGCTCGACGCGAGCGGCTGTTCGCTTTGCAGATGGTTTGTACATCGCTGTCGGCAGCGGTATTTATGGCCCTGGGAGGAGCACTAGGTCATTCCAGTTGGCGTACGCCATTCTTCCTCTATGGAGCCGCTGTGGTAATGCTCCCCCTGATGTCCTGGTTGCTTTGGGAGCGGCCGAAGGACGGTACCGTCTCCAAAGCACGTGACGACTCAGAGTTTCCCTGGAAGAGCTTGCTCACGTTGTACCTCTTCAGCGCGCTTGCCGGCATCAGCCTTTTCATTGTCCCTGTGCAGGCGGGTTTTCTGTTGAAACTGCTGGGTGTCGACTCTCCACAGCAGATAGGGCTAATCATGGGGGCGAATCAGCTTGGCGTTCTAGTTGGCGCCTTAGGGTTTCGATTCTTGCATCGTACTCCGCGTCAGCATTTGCTCTTGCTCGCATTCTTCGTTGCGGGCCTGGGCGGTCTGTTGATGGCCAGCACAAACGATGCGCAGCTGGTGACTGTGGCTGTGTTCATCAATGGTGCAGGCGTTGGATTGATGCTACCTACGCTGGTGACATGGGTGATGGCCCAAACCAGCGCTTCAAAACGAGGGCGGGCGGCGGGAGGTTTCACAGCTGCTCTTTTTGCGGGGGAGTTCATCAGCCCACTTGTCGTCTTGTCATTAGGTGGTACCTCTGATGGGCGACTACCTGATGCGCTCATTGCAATTGCCGGCATTCAGTTACTCCTGGCGCTTGCTTGCATGCTTCTACCCCGAATGGTTCGTGGCGCTGAAGTCGCAACGGCGCCTTTGCAGTCCACAGACGGGTAATGCCGGCGCGTAAACCGCACTCGATGAAAGCTGAATTGAAAACTCATGGGCCGAAAGGCGGCATGAGGCCGGCGCTCGGCTGAGCAATCACCCTCAGAATGAAGCCGTTCATCGAAGTTGTACGGCACGTTCGACTATCGCAGTTTTTGATGGAGTTCCTATGAAGTCCCTTCCTTCTTTCAAGCGTGTGGTAACCGGGCACAACCCAGAGGGCTCGGCAGTGGTAGCGAGTTCGGGAGCCACTCCTAGTAGTTTTGCACTGAAGTCTGTCCCAGGCACGGTGTTCCACGAAATCTGGAGCAGTGACGCCACTCCGGCAATGCTGGATAACGGTGCAGACCCGACCCTGAAAGCGCTGGCGCTGAGTCCAGTGACACACGGTAGCGTCATCCGAGTGGTTGATATTCCACCTGATAGCGTACAGAACCAGGTTAGCGCTGAAGATGCCGCCGCTGCATTCGCTGAAATTGGGCAGTCGCACGCGGGCACCAGCAGTGCTGATTCGAAACACAAGCTTATGCACCGAACGGAAACGCTCGATTACGGCATCGTCACCGAAGGTGAGGTGTGGCTGGTTCTGGACGACGAAGAAATCCATCTACAGCGAGGTGACGTCGTGGTTCAGCGTGGTACGAACCATGCCTGGAGTAATCGGACCGGTGAAATGGCCCGCATGGTTTTCATCCTGCTTGATGGCCGCTATGCCGAAAGCTTGCAGGAGGTGCTGTAATGAAGCTCGCCTCTTTTGATGACGGCACTACAGATGGGCGGCTTTTGGTTGTCTCTCGTGATTTGCGTCATGCCGTAGATGCGGGAGACATCGCCCCCACGATGCAGTTAGCCGTAGAAAAATGGCCTCAGGTAGAGGCCCTCCTTCAGGAGCGCTACGAATCACTCAACCTGCGTAACGTGCCAGGCATCATCGATTTCGATGCTGGGAAGGTACTCGCTCCGCTACCTCGCGCATGGCAGTGGCTGGATGGCTCCTGCTTTCTTAGCCATGGCGAATTGATGCAGCGCGCTTTCAACCTGGAGGCGATAGAGGGCGTTGAACACACGCCACTGATGTACCAGGGTTCCGGTGATGATTTTCTAGGTCCATCGCATCCGATTGCATTACCCAGCGAGGCCCATGGTATCGACTTCGAAGGCGAATTCGCAGTGCTGGTGGATGAGGTCCCGATGGGGTGTAGCGCAGAAGAGGCGCTGAACCACATACGACTGATATTGCAGCTGAACGACGTAAGCCTGCGTGCTCTGGCACCCAGGGAAATGAGAACGGGATTTGGCTTTGTTCAGGCTAAGTCTTCCTCAAGCTTTGCGCCTGTTGCAGTTACGCCTGATGAGCTGGGTGAAGATTGGCGTGACGGACGAGTGCATCTGCCATTGAATGTCACGTGGAATGGCAAGTGGTTCGGCCATCCCCATGGAGGAGCCATGCACTTTGGCTTCCATCAGCTTATTTCCCATGCCGCACTGACCAGACGACTGAGCGCTGGCACTGTGATTGGTTCAGGGACGGTTTCCAACGCCGACAGTAAAGTCGGTTCAGCATGCATTGCCGAGCGTCGAGCGATCGAGACGATAGCTCATGGCGCCCCACAAACAAACTTCATGCGATTTGGTGACCGAGTACGCATGGAGGCGGTTTGCCGAGATGGCACTCCGCTGTTCGGAGCCATTGACCAGCAAGTGGTTCAGGCGGGTGCAACATGCGAGTGATGGTCACCGGGGCTGCTGGATTTGTTGGTCGGCTACTGGTGGAGCGTTTGCTCAAACAGGGAAGCTTGCGAGGGCAATCCATTGACATCCTCGTGCTGATTGATCACTGCCTGGACAACATCCCGGATGATCCGAGAGTACGGTTGGTCAGCGGCAGCATCACGGAGCCGTCGCTCCTGAGAAGAAGCTTGGCCGACGGCATCGACGTGGTGTTCCACCTCGTCAGTGTCGCCGGCGGGGCCGCAGAGAAGAATTACTCGCTAGGCCGTCAGGTGAACCTGATGGCTAGCTTGGAACTCCTCTCTCAGCTGCGGGATTCGGTTAAGCCACCAGTGATTGTTTACGCCAGCAGCGTGGCGGTCTATGGCGGTGGGCTGCCGGTCAAAATGGATGAGGGCTACGTACCGCGTCCTGCTTTGGCATACGGCGCGCATAAGCTCATGGTGGAAACGGAACTGAATGATTTGAGCCGTCGCGGGGAGATTGATGGCCGTGCGCTGCGCCTTCCAGGAATCGTTGCCCGTCCAAGCGAACCTAATGGACTGCGTTCGGCATTCATGAGTGACTTGATGCAGCGTCTTGCGGCGGGGGAGCAGTACGAGTGTCCAGTTTCACCTGAGGCTAGCGCGTGGTGGATGTCCGCTGCGTGCTGCGTAGACAACCTGCTGCACGCTGCGCAAATCAATGTTACCTCGTCCGACTCTCCGCGGATCTGGCAACTACCAGTGCTGCACCTCTCGGTGGGGCAAGTGGCAGAGGCTCTGTTCAAGATCCTCGGAAATGACCGACGGCATTTGCTTAGCTATCGACCAGAGCCCGATCTCGAAACGCTGTTCGGGCGCTACCCTCCGATCCGCACGCCGCTCGCGCGCGAACGTGGATTCCGTAACGACATCTCTGCCACGAACTTAGTACGCAACTCTTTGGGCTACGCCCGCCGCTAGCGGGCACGCGTCCGCTAAAACGCTCCAGAAGATAATAAGAGGAACACTCATGACCCTGGCTCGAAAACGCCGTTTAGTCGATCTATCCGTAACCCTGGACAACAATCCATACACTGATCCGCCGCCGCTTCTTCCGCGGATCGATTACATGGACCACCAGGAGGGGTGGCCAGAAATGGCTGCGATGTTCCCAGGGCTTGCGATTGATCAATTGCCTGGGCAAGAGTCATGGGCGGCAGAGCGTCTGTCGATCACTACGCACAGTGGCACGCACATGGACGCACCTTGGCATTACGCCTCGACTACCAATGGTGGGCAGCCAGCGTTTGGTATCGACGAGTTACCTTTGGAGTGGTGTCTCCAGCCGGGTGTCAAGTTGGATTTTCGCGATTTCCCCGACGGTCACGTGGTGACCGCGGCTGAGGTCGAGACTGAACTCAAGCGTATCGGCTATGTGCTACAGCCGCTGGATATTGTCCTGGTTAACACGCGTGCTGGCAGCTTGTTCGGCCAACCAGGGTATCTTGATGCCGGCGTTGGAATGGGGCGTGAAGCGACGCTTTACCTGCTCGAAAATGGTGTTCGGGTAGTCGGCACAGATGCCTGGAGTTGGGATGCACCATTCAAATTTACCCGTCAACGATTTGCAGAAAGTGGCGATGCCTCGATCATCTGGGAGGGCCATAAGGCTGGTCGTGACATCGGCTATGGACAGATGGAGAAGCTGGCCAATCTGGATGCGCTGCCATCGACTGGTTTCTTGGTGTCGTGCTTCCCCTACAAAATCAAACATGCCTCCGCGGGATTTGTTCGCGCGGTGGCCATTTTTGAAGAGTGAGAAGGGAGGTTCTAATGCGCTTTCCTTTTCTCGTGGCTGCTTTTGCTTCGCTGCTGCCAGCGTTGGCAGCAGCAGCGGAGCGACCAAACATCCTACTGATCGTTGCGGATGACCTTGGATACTCTGACCTCGGCGCCTTTGGTGGCGAGATCAGCACACCAAACCTGGATAAGCTCGCCTCAAGTGGACTGGTTTTAACCAACATGTATGCAGCGCCAACATGCTCCCCGACCCGGGCCATGTTGATGTCTGGGACTGACAACCACCTTGTCGGGCTCGGCACCATGGCTGAGGGGATGCAACCGTTTCAGCGCGGAAAGCCGGGATATGAGGGTTACCTCAACCGGGAAGCCCACTCGATCGCGGAGCTTCTACGTGACGGAGGCTACCGCACAAGCATGGTTGGCAAATGGCACCTGGGTTCAGCCCCGGATCAAGGTCCAGATCAACGAGGCTTTGAGAACTCATTTAGCTTGCTGGAGGGAGGAGGGGTGCATTTCAAGCCTCCCTCCAAACCCAGCAGCAAGATCGAAGAGGTCACCTATCGTGAAAATGGTCAGCCGGTAGATTTGCCGGAGGACTTCTACTCCACCGATTTTTACACCGACAAAATGATCAGCTTTTTGCGTCGAAGTACCGGTAGTGAGAAGCCATTTTTCGCCTATGTGGCGTACACCTCTCCTCACTGGCCTTTGCAGGCACCGGATGAATATCTGGACAAGTACCACGGTCGATACGATCAAGGATATGACATTGTCCGCCAAGCTCGGATTGATCGGCTTCGACAAAAAGGACTGCTGTCATCGGAAGCAGTTCCAGCGTCCACCTTACCCGTCACACCGATGCTTCCAGGTTGGGAACAGCTCAGTCCGGAGCAGCGAAAAACTGAGTCGCGCAAGATGGAAATCTACGCGGCTATGGTCGATAACCTCGATCATAACGTAGGGCGCTTGCTCGATTATTTAAAAGCATCCGGACAGTACGAAAACACCCTGATTGTGTTCATGTCTGACAATGGTGCAGCGGGCGAGCGTCATGAACTGTTTTACCCGGCGGGCCCGGATACAGATAACAGCTTGGGCAACCTTGGCCGGCGGGGCTCGCAGATCGACTACGGGTTGAGATGGGCTGAGGTCAGCTCTGCACCTTTCAGATTATTCAAAGGCAGCACCGCTGAGGGAGGGATCAGTGTCCCCGCTATCGTCCACATGCCGCAGCAGTTCGCCCGTGAGGGGGTAGAGCAAGGTGTGGCGCGAGTCGATGATTTGGCCCCAACGTTCTTGTCCTTGGCGGGTGTGAAAGATCCTGGTAACCAATATCATGGTCAACCTAAACACCCCATCACTGGCCTCTCGATGCTACCGATGCTGAAAGGGAAGGCGGCTAAACCGAGGGTATTTGCCGGTGAGCTTTTCGGCAGTCTGTATTACCGCGAAGGCAATCTCAAACTCCTCGGTTTGAGACCCTGGGCCCTTCCAGGTGAGGCTCCGAAACCGCTTCGCTGGCAACTGTTCGACCTTTCACGTGATCGAGGTGAAGTTGATGACCTCTCAGCTGACTCACCTCAAACATTGGAGAGGCTCAAGCGCGATTGGCAAAACTATGCGACCCGTGTCGGTGTTGTGAGCCCTCCCCAAGAGCAAGCTCAATGACTCGAACCTGGACGGCTATGGCTAGCATAACCTTGCTGGCTTTAGCTGGCTTGGCGAACTGGCCCCGAACGCTCCCTGCATTAGGTCAGCTCGAGGGCTGTATGGCTTATGAAGGTCTGCCACCAGGTTGGGGGGAACGTGACCACGCAGGCATGGTGTTCGTGGAAGGCGGGCGCTTCACACCAGGCGTTGAAGGCGGGTATCTGGATGAGCGGCCGCTTGCGCCAATTGAGATAGATGGCTTCTGGATTGATCGGACTGAGGTAACCCGTGCGCAATTTTCAGATTTTGTCGCCTCAACAGGTTATGTAACTGATGCTGAGCGTGTGGGCGGTGCGGCGGTCTTTCGGGTTCCGGATCTAGAGGACACCTCGCCTATGCCTTGGTGGAAGTTTGTCCTCGGGGCTAACTGGCGATATCCCGACGGCCCTGGTCAGCCTGCGGCGTCGCTGGATAATCATCCTGTAACCCAAGTCACTTTGGCAGATGCTGAAGCCTATGCTCGCTGGCGTGGCAATGAACTACCTGATGAAGCGCACTGGGAATTTGCAGCCCGGGGTGGGCATAGCTCTCAACGGTTGGGCGAGGAGCCAAGAGACTCGCATGGGAGACCCAGCGCCAATTACTGGCAGGGTGTTTTTCCTTTAGTGAATGACGTCGAGGACGGTTTTGCTGGTTTAGCACCTGTAGGGTGTTTTGTACCTAATGGTTACGGGCTATACGACATGATTGGGAATGTCTGGGAGTGGACCACTGACACCCAGCGAAATCCCTTGCTTGGGCACCTGAATGGTGACCCTTCTACTTTGCGAAGCACGCCACCCAGCTCCGAACCGCGGATAATCAAGGGCGGCTCCTACCTCTGCGCTACATCCTACTGCGCTCGTTTTCGTTCCGCAGCTCGGGAGCGACAGGCTTCTGATCTCGCCACTTCACATGTAGGGTTTCGTACCATCAAGCGCATTTCTCGCTACTAACTGAGTTGCCGTCGATAGATGACTATCCACATGGTTTGATGTCGATAAGTACGAAAAGAAGCGCCCTCATGATCCAGGGCGCTTAACTTGATGCGGTTGAAGAGGAGGTGATTGAAACCTTAATCAGTGCTTCGCAGGTGGGCCGCCCGGGAACCACTTCTGCTGGTAATGGAAGAGGAAGTATTGCGAATTGTCAGCCCCAGGTGCGGCCACGCGTGCTGTCCATCCTTCGTCATGCATATCCATATCAGCATCGTATTCAACGTGGCAGCCCATCGGGCTATTGAAGTACCAGAACCAGTTCGAGCCGAGCTGGTGCCGACCAGGCCCCCAGAATGATTCATAGCCCTTCTCGACAAAGCGGCTACCCGCCAACATCACTTCAGTTGGGCCTCCGAGATGGAACGTGAAGTGCTCGATCCCTTTCATGAATGGAGGCGTTTGGATCAGGAAGAGGGTGTGGTGATCTTGAGTGCCGGCAGGCCGCAA
>NZ_JABMCW010000121.1:0-15065 GCF_013179705.1 Pseudomonas sp. CM25
TGGCTCAACGCTGAAAACGGCAAGGCCCGTGGCCTGCTGCTGCAGCAGTTGCCGCGTGATCGCCAGCCTGACGACGAAGAGCGCGAAGACAGCTGGCAGCACGTGATCGCCCTGGCCAAGACCCTCAAGCCAGAGGAATGGGCCGAGGGTAACGAAACCCTGCTGCACCGCCTGTACCACGAAGACGCCGTGCGCCTGTTCGACATCCAGCCGCTGCGCTTCAACTGCAGCTGCTCGCGCGAGCGCTCCGGTAATGCGCTGGTCAGTCTGGGCGAACATGACGCCAAGGCGCTCGTCAAAGAGTGCAACGGGCAGGTGGAGATTGATTGCCAGTTCTGTAATCAGCGCTATTTCTTCGATGAAAGCGACGTGGCGCAACTGTTTGCGGGTGGTGGCACCGACGTGGCCTCAGAAACTCGTCACTGAAACGTTTAAGCTCAGGACAATCTCCCGTCGAATTGCGCAAAAGCGCAGTTCTGACAGGAGGGGCCTACTTTTTTTGGGCTTTTCTGGCATAATCCGGCCACTTTTTTCGCTGTAGTAGTTTTTTCAAGACAACTACAAAACGTTTGGAGCACTCGGCCTCGGGCCGGATGGGGTATCTCATGACGCAAGCCAACAACACCGTGTACACCGACCTGAGCGTCGATGAGCTGGTAAAAGAAGCGCTGCAACGCGGTGAAGGCGTACTAGCCGATACTGGCGCACTGGTCGTGGAGACTGGTCACCGTACTGGCCGTTCGCCGGCTGACCGTTTCATCGTCGAAGAACCTTCCACCCAGGACGCCATCTCCTGGGGCCCGATCAACCGCAAGTTCCCGGCCGACAAGTTCGATGCCCTGTGGGACCGCGTCGAGGCGTTCAACAACGCCCAGGATCACTTCGTTTCCTACGTTCACGTAGGGGCTGCAGCCGAGCACTACCTGCCGGTGAAGATGACCACCCAGACTGCCTGGCAGAACCTGTTCGGCCGTTGCCTGTTCATCAACCCGGAGCAGTTCAACCCGGCTGGCCGCGACCAGTGGCAGGTCCTCAACGTCGCCAACTTCGTTTGCGAGCCTGAGCGTGACGGCACCAACTCCGACGGTTGCGTCATCATCAACTTCGCCGCGAAGAAGGTGTTGATCGCAGGCATGCGTTACGCCGGCGAAATGAAGAAAGCCATGTTCTCGGTGCAGAACTTCCTGCTGCCGGCTGCCGACGTGCTGCCGATGCACTGCGCTGCCAACATCGGCGAAGAAGGCGATGTGACCCTGTTCTTCGGCCTGTCCGGCACTGGCAAGACCACCCTGTCGGCCGACGAAAGCCGTTACCTGATCGGTGACGACGAGCACGGTTGGGGCGAAGGCGTTGTCTTCAATATGGAAGGCGGCTGCTATGCCAAGTGCATCGACCTGTCCGAGAAGAACGAGCCGGTGATCTGGAAAGCCATCAAGCATGGCGCCGTACTGGAAAACGTGGTGCTCGACGCCAATCAGCACGCCGACTACACCGATGTCAGCCTGACCCAGAACAGCCGTGCGGCCTACCCGCTGGAGCACGTTGCCAAGCGTTCCGAAGCGAACCTGGGCGGCGAGCCGAACGCAGTCATCTTCCTGACCTGCGACCTGACTGGTGTTCTGCCTCCGGTTTCGATCCTGAACAACGAGCAGGCGGCTTACCACTTCCTGTCCGGCTATACCGCGCTGGTCGGTTCCACCGAAATGGGTTCGGGCGGCGGCATCAAGTCCACCTTCTCCACCTGCTTCGGCGCACCGTTCTTCCCGCGCCCGGCTGGCGAATACGCCGAGCTGCTGATCAAGCGTATCAATGGCTTCAACTCCAAGGTCTACCTGGTCAACACCGGCTGGACCGGCGGTGGCTACGGCGTTGGCAAGCGCTTCAGCATCCCGACCACCCGTGCCGTGATCGCTGCGATCCAGAGCGGTGCGCTGGTGGGTGCCGAAACCGAGCACCTGGATATCATCAACCTGGACGTGCCGAAGGCTGTTCCGGGCGTTGATACCGAGCTGCTCAACCCGCGCACCAACTGGGCTGACAAAGCTGCGTACGACGCAGCCGCCCAAGGCCTCGCCAAGCTGTTCATCGAAAACTTCAAGAAGTTCGAAGTTTCCGACGCCATCAAGGCCGCTGGTCCGCAGCTGTAAGCTATACCCAGCTGCAAAGAGAGAGCCGCCCCCAAGGGGCGGCTTTTTGCATTCTGTTGCCTGCACGGGCCCTTTCGCGGGTAAATCGGATCGCCGCGAAAGGGCCCGTGCAGGCAGCCAACGTCTGGAATTTCTGTTTCACTGTCAGCATTCATTGCGATGACATGAGCCAGCCAGATGATCGAATCCCCTCAGCGCACTGCCTTCTCCCACTTTCACCCCATCCTCACCCGCCCGCAGGACAACGACGTCAACGGCCATATCGCCGGTGCCACCGTGCATGGTTTTTTCGAAACCGCCATCCAGGCTTTTCTCGTCGAGCAGGCCGAGCTGGACCTGCGTGATGGCGAGCTGGCGGCTTTTGTGGTCAGTTCTGCGGCGGATTACTTCGCCCTGCCGGGTTTCCCCGACGTGCTGGAAGTGGGCCTGGGCATAACGCGCCTGGCCGGCAGTACGGTGGAGTACCGTCTGGCGCTGTATCGTCCAGGCGAAGCGGATGCCTGCGCTGCGGGCACGGTGGTGCAGGTGTTCATCGAGCGCGCAAGTGGCCGGCCGGTACAGCTGCCAGAGGTGCTTCAGGGCATTCTTGCCGGGCTGCAACTCGCCCCGCAGGCATGAAAAAGCCCCGCCATGAAGGGCGGGGCTTTTGGCTACCTGGGTATCAACCCGAGGTATCAGTCGCGCCAGTGGCGCTTGTGCTTGCGGTGGCCATAGTGGTGGCCACGGTCGTAGTGACGACGGTCGTCGTAACCACGACGGTAGCGGCGGTCGTCATGGCGCTCGTCTTCATCGGCCTTGTTGCCCATGTAGTTGCCGAGCGCGCCACCGGCACCGCCGCCTGCGGCTGCACCAATGTAGCTACCAGTGGTGCCGCCCACCGAGCGACCGACCACGTTGCCGCCTGCAGCGCCCAGTGCGCCGCCGATTGCAGCCTCACCGCGCTGGCGTTTGTCGGCACCCAGGGCACCGCCGGCCGCGCCGCCCAGGCCGGCACCAATGGCGCCGCCGGTGCTGCCGCCGATGGAGTTGCCCACTACGGAGCCGAGTACCCCACCCAATGCGCCGCCAATGCCGGCCTCGGTATTGCCGCCTGCCATGGCAACGCCGCTGAGCAAGCTGAAAGACAACAACAAAATCGAGGAGTACTTCTTCATCAAGAGAGCCTCATAGGGATGACGAGGCGAATTTGACGCCATGGGGCCCGGCTGGCAATTGAAATCCGACGAGTAACACGAGTTGTACACAATTCTCTAAGTTACTGTATTTGCTGTGAAACTTAATCGATTTTCGGCTGTCTGAGACCTTTATGATGAAGCCCTGAACCGCAATGGAACAGGGCTTTTCTCGTTTTTGGTGCAGGCAATCACGATAGCGCCGCTGGGCTATAGACCCGCGGTGCGCTGTGCTTGGGCAAGTGGATAAGGTTGAGGTTGTGCTTGCGCGCCCATTGCAGGGCAAGCCCGGTGGGCGCCGACAGGCTGACCAGGGTCTGGATACCGGCGCGCAGTACTTTCTGGATCAGCTCCAGGCTGCAGCGGCTGGTGACGATGGCCAGGCCGCCCTGGCTGTCGATGCCCTGGCGCAACAGGGCGCCGATCAGCTTGTCGAGGGCGTTGTGCCGGCCGATGTCCTCGCGGCCGATCAGCAGCTGGCCCTCGCGGTCCATGAACAGCGCCGCATGCACGGCGCCGCAATGTTGGCCCAGCGGCTGGAAGGCATCGATGCGCTCACGCAAGCCGGCCAGCCATTGCGCTGGCGGCAAGGGCGCGCCGGGCAGCTCGGCCAGTTCCGGCAGGGCCTGCTCCAGGGCTTCGACCCCGCACAGCCCGCAGCCACTGGTGCCGGCCAGCTGACGGCGCTGGTTTTTCAGGTTCCAGAATGCCCGGCTGGATATTTCCAGTTCGGCATACATCGCCGAGCCGTTGCCGGAGAGTTTCAGGTCGTAGATTTCTGCGGTGCCTTCGACAATGCCGCTGCCGACGCTGAAACCGACGGCAAAGTCTTCCAGGTCGGTGGGGCTGACCAGCATCACCGCTTGGTTTAGCCCGTTGTAGGCGATGGCCAGGGCCACTTCTTCAGCCAGCGGGGTACGGTCGCGTTCGCCGTCGCTGAGCTGGACATAATCGTAGGTATTGCTGGCGGCAGGCATGGCCAAGGGCAAGGAGGCCGTGCACACCGGAGGCTTGCTGTTCATCTGGGCTGTCGGCTGCTTTCTGATAGCACCAGCCTAGGCTCGCGGGCCGGCGGCGTCTAGTCGCCAGGCTCTATGCCTTGATAGACCGCGTCGATGGGATGCAGAGGGGCGCCAGGGGAAAAGCTGGCCTAGACTGCTGAGTCCGAGGTCTCGACAACAAGGAGAGCGCTATGAGTCTGTTCAGTTTCGTGAAGGAAGCCGGCGAGAAGTTGATCGACCTGCTGACCCCCGGCAACGCCAACGCCGAGGAACAGCTGAAGAAACACGTGGAAAGTGTCGGCCTGGGCAACCCCAACATCACGGCCACCGTAGACGGAGACAAGATCATCCTCAAGGGTGAAGTGGCCAGCCAGGAGGAGAAAGAGAAGATCATCCTGGCAGCGGGCAACATCAATGGGGTGGCCAGTGTCGATGACCAGATCACTGTGACCGGGCCGGTGGTGAAAGCGGCAAGGTTCGTCACGGTGAAGAAGGGTGACACGCTGTCGGCCATCTCCGTGGTCGTCTATGGCAACGCCAATGAGTACAACAAGATCTTCGAGGCGAACAAACCGATGCTGTCGCATCCGGACAAGATCTACCCGGGGCAGGTGCTGCGCATTCCTGAGTAATCCCTACTGCCCGTGCCGGCCCATTCGCGGGTAAACCCGCTCCCACACGTACAGCGCCAACCGTAAATGGGGCGCTATACCTGTGGGAGCGGGTTCACCCGCGAAGAGGGCCTCACAGGCCTGCCAACAACTCCCGGTAGTCCTCGACCGCCGCAAACTCCTCGGTATCCCGCAGCGCTGCCTGGCTATCCGGCTGGCGCACCGCCAGCAGATGCCCCACGCCGAAACGCCGGGCACTGCGCAGAATCGCCAGGGTGTCGTCGATGAACAGGCTGCGCGCCGGCTCGAAGCCGATATCCGCCTGCAGCGCATCCCAGAACTGCGGGCTTTCCTTGGGGTAGCCGTAGTCGTGCGAGCTGATCAGCCGCTCGAAGTACGGCGCCAGCTCCACCCGCTCCAGCTTCAACGACAGCGAATCGCGGTGGGCATTGGTGATCATCACCACGCGCTTGCCCGCCTGGCGGATGGCTGCCAGAAACGTATCGGCATCCGGGCGCAGGGCGATCAGGTGGGCAATTTCCTGTTTCAGCTCGCGAATCGGCAGGCGCAGTTCGCGGCTCCAGAAGTCCAGGCAATACCAGTTCAGCGTGCCGGCATTGCGCTCGAACAGCGGCTGCAGCTCCATTTCTGCCATGGCCCGGCTCACACCATGCAGCTCGGCGTAGCGCTGGGGCAGGTGGTGCAGCCAGAAGCGGTTGTCGTAATGCAGGTCGAGCAGGGTACCGTCCATGTCCAGCAGGACGGTATCGATGTCAGACCAGGGAAGAACAGGCATGGGAAACTCTCGTTCAGTCGGCAAGCCACGGTATAGTAACCCGTTCACGCCAAGGAGCCGCCCCATGCGCCAGAAACCCACCGTACTCAGCCGCGAAATCGTCGCCAGCAGCCGCCTGTTCCGCGTCGAAGCCGTGCAATTGCGCTTCAGCAACGGCACCGAGCGCACCTATGAGCGCCTGGTGGGCCGGGGCAACGGCTATGGCGCGGTGATGATCGTGGCCATGCTCGATGCCGAGCACGCCGTACTGGTGGAAGAATATTGTGGCGGCACTGACGAATACGAGCTGTCGTTGCCCAAGGGCCTGATCGAGCCGGGCGAGGATGTGTTGGCGGCGGCTGATCGGGAGCTCAAGGAAGAGGCCGGTTTTGGTGCTCGCCAGCTGGAGCACCTGACCGAGCTGTCGCTGTCCCCGGGCTACATGAGCCAGAAGATCCAGGTGGTGCTGGCCACCGACCTGTATGAAGAGCGCCTGGAAGGCGACGAGCCGGAGCCGATGCGGGTCGACAAAGTGAACCTGCGTGAGCTGTCGGCGCTGGCCATGCACCCGCAGTTCACCGAGGGGCGTGCGCTGGCGGCGCTGTACCTGGCCCGGGACCTGCTGATCCAGCGGGGGTTGATGGACGCATGAACGACCAGCAACTGATGCATGAAGTGGTCAAGCTGGCGCTGTCGGCGGGTGAGGCCATCCTGCCGTTCTGGCGTGCCGATGTGGCTGTGATCACCAAGGCCGACGATTCGCCGGTGACTGCTGCCGACCTGGCGGCGCACCGGGTAATTGCGGACGGGCTGCAGGCACTGGCGCCGCAAATTCCGGTCCTGTCGGAAGAGGACTGCAACATTCCGTTGGCCGAGCGCCAGGGCTGGAGCCGATGGTGGCTGGTCGATCCGCTGGACGGCACCAAGGAGTTCATCGCCGGCAGCGAGGAGTTCACCGTCAACATCGCCCTGGTCGAAAACGGCGAGGTGGTGTTTGGCGTGGTGTCGATGCCGACCAACGGGCGCTGCTATTTCGGTGGGCGTGAGCTGGGCGCCTGGCGTGCGGAGGCGGGTGAGGTCGCGCAGCCTATCCAAGTGCGCAACGCGCCGCCGCCGGGCGAGCGTTTTACCGTGGTGGCCAGCCGTCGGCATTCCAGCCCGGAGCAGGAAGCGCTGCTGGCGGGTTTGGGGGCTGCGGTGGGTGAGCTGGAGCTGGCCAATATTGGCAGTTCGTTGAAATTCTGCCTGTTGGCCGAGGGCAGCGCCGATTGCTATCCGCGGCTCGCGCCGACTTCACAGTGGGATACTGCGGCGGCGCAGGGCGTGGTGGAAGGGGCAGGTGGCGAGGTGATCGGGGTTGATGGCCTGCCTTTCCGGTATCCGCCGCGTGAGACGTTGCTGAACCCGTTTTTCCTGGCGTTGCCGGCCGCTGCAAGCTGGCGCCAGGCCTTTCTGAAGCTGATCTAGCAGCGGTTGCAGGAGGGGCTGCGGAAGCGGCAAATGCCGCGACAAGCACCTGTCAGCCCTGATGCGATCCCTGTGGGAGCGGCTTCAGCCGCGATCACCGGCAAAGCCGGTGCCATCCACCCCAGTGGTCGCTTCGCCTCAGCGGTGCAGCACGTACTGCCCACTGAACCTGACCGCCGGCTCGTCACTCCCGGCATTGCTCACTGTGGTCTCCAGCATCAGCCGCGCCCGCCCGCGGCGCTGGTACATGGCCAGGAACCGCTCCCAGGCCTTCTCATCCGGCGCTGCACACCGCGCAACCGCCGCACCGGTCACCGGCAGCGGATAACTGATCTGCCCTTCGTGGATGACGATATGCCCGTCATCGATCCCCAGCTCGCGCAGGCGCAGGTGCAACCAGCCCCAGCCCACCAGCACCGCCGCGCAGTACAGGCTGCCGCCGAACATGGTGCTCTTGTGGTTGACGTTGGCCGCCAATGGCAATTGCAGGCGCAGGGTGTGCTGCTGCCAATCGATCACTTCCAGGCCCATTTCACGGGTCAGGGGGATGTCGCTGTGCAGTACGGACTGCAGGTACCGGGTATCGCTGCTCATTGACGGTGGTCCTCTTGATCATCATGCCCGCCGCTGCCGCCCTCGAAGCTCAGCGCATGCTTGCGCAGCTTGTCGTGAAGGGTCTTGCGCGGGATGCCCAGCGCCTCGGCGAGGCTGCGCATGGAGCTGTGCGGCTGGGCCAGTTCGGCAGCGATCAGCGAGCGTTCGAACTGCTCGACCTGCTCGCTCAGGTTACCGCGCGGTACCGCTGCCGAAGGCGTTGCCGCCGGTGGCGCCTGGCTGTCCAGGGCCAGTTCCAGACCAAGGGCGAAGCGCTCGGCGGCGTTTTGCAGCTCGCGCACGTTACCCGGCCAGGTATGGCGCAGCAGCAGCGCGCGCTGCGCCGGCTGCAACGCATGCGGCGGCAGGCCGTGGCGTTGGCTGGCGGCGTCGGCGAAATGCTGGAACAGCACCAGAATGTCATCGCCGCGCTCGCGCAGCGCCGGAATACGCAGCGGCGCCACGTTCAGGCGGTAGTACAAGTCGGCGCGGAAGCGCCCCTGGTCGGCGGACTGGCGCAGGTCTTCCTTGGTCGCGGCAATGATGCGGATATCCAGCGGGATCAACTGGTTGCCGCCCAGGCGCTCGACCACCCGTTCCTGCAGCATGCGCAGCAGTTTTACTTGCACGTCCAGGCTCATGCTCTCGATTTCGTCGAGGAACAGCGTGCCGCCGTTGGCGAACTCGAACTTGCCGATGCGGCGTTTTTGCGCACCGGTGAACGCGCCGGGCTCATGGCCGAACAGTTCGCTCTCGACCACCGACTCGGCCAGCGCGCCAGCGTTGATCGCCACGAATGGCCCATCACGGCGGCTGGACAGGTCGTGCAGGGCGCGGGCCACTACTTCTTTCCCGGCGCCGGTCTCGCCCAGGATCAGCACATCGGCGCGGGTCCCGGCCAAGGCGCCGATCTGCTCGCGAAGGCGCTGCATGGCGGGTGAGTGGCCGACCAGGCGGGTGGCCAGTTGCTGGCGGTCGCTCAGGGCCAGGCGCAGGCTGCGGTTGTCCAGCACCAGCCGGCGCAGGGCCAGGGCGCGGCGCACGCTGTCGAGCAGGGCGTCGCTGGCAAAGGGTTTTTCCAGGAAGTCGTAGGCCCCGGCGCGCATCGCCTGCACGGCCAACGGCACATCGCCGTGGCCGGTTATCAGCAGCACCGGCAGTTCGCTGTCGCGGGCGTGCAGTTGCTCCAGCAGTTGCAGGCCATCGATGCCCGGCATGCGGATATCGCTGACCACCACCCCCGGCCAGTCGGCCTCGATACGGTCGGCCAGGCCTTGGGCATCGGCCAGGGCGACCACCTTGAGGCCGGCCAGATCCAGGGTCTGGCTCAGGGCCTGGCGCAGGTGCGGGTCATCGTCGACCAGAATGACCTGGGCCTGGTTGTCGATCTGTGTCTCGGTGGTCATGCCGAGGAGTCCTCCGAATTGGGCAAAGTAGCGCCAGGCGCAGCCACACGCAGCTGCAAGGTCAGCAGCGCGCCACCTTCCGGGTGGTTGGCCAGCAGCAGTTCACCGCCCAGGGCGCGCATCAGGCTTTCGCAGATGGCCAAGCCCAGGCCCAAGCCTTGAGTGCTGGTCTTGGTGGTGAAGAACGGCTCCTTGGCCTGCTCCAGGGCCTGGCGGCTGAAGCCGGGGCCGTTGTCGCGGATGTACAGGTAGACGCAGCCATCGCGCTGCTCGGCACTTAGCCACAGGCGGCGCGGGTTGGCCTTTTCGGTGAGGGCGTCGAGGGCGTTGGCCAGCAGGTTGCCGAGCACCTGGCGCAGGCGGGTTTCACCGGCCTGCACCCACAAGGTGGCTTCCGGCAGGTCGCGGATCAGCTCTACGGCCATTGCCCGGCGACGCTTGGCCAGCAGCGCCAGGGCATCGTCCAGAGCCGGCTGCAACGCCACGCTTTCCGGCGCATGTCGGTCGCGGCGGGCGAAGGCGCGCAGGTGGGCAATGATCGAGGCCATGCGCCCGGTCAGTTCGCCGATCAGCTTGAGGTTGCCGCGGGCGTCTTCGGTGCGCTGGTGGTCCAGCAGCACTTCGGCGTTTTCCGCGTAGCTGCGGATGGCGGCCAGCGGCTGGTTGAGCTCATGGCTGATGCTGGCCGACATGGTACCGAGCACCGAAAGCTTGCCGGCCTGCACCAGCTCGTCCTGGGCACGCACCGCCTCCTGCTGGGCGTTCTCGCGCTCCAGCACGGCACGCTTGAGCCGGGTATTCAGGCCTTCAAGGTCGGCGGTGCGCTCAACCACGCGCTTTTCCAGCTGCTGGCGGCCACGCGCCTCGAAGTCGATGCGGTCGATGTAATGGCGGCGCCGCTGCATCACCAGGCCGGCCAGCAGCATCACTACCAGCAGGGTGCCGGCGCCGATCGCCATCACCGTCTGCACCGAGCGGTCGACCAGCATGCGCGGGGCAAGGATGCTCACCTGCCAGCCGGTTTCCTTGATGTCGCGGGTCTGGGTTAGCCAGGCATCGGGGTTGAGCATCAGCGGTTGTGGTGCCTGGGTCGGGTAGGGCTGGATGGCGATGATGGCCTGGCGCTCGGCTTCGGTCAGCGCACGGGTGGCACGGAAGCGCCAGTCCGGGCGCGAGGTGAGAATGACCACGCCATTGTGATCGGTCAGCAACAGCTGTTCGGGGGTGCGACCCCACAGGGTCTCGGTGTGGTCGAGGTCGACCTTGACCACCAGTACGCCGACGATGCGCTCGCGGTCATGCACGGCGGCGGCAAAGAAATAGCCGCGCTTGGCCGAGGTGGTGCCCTGGCCGAAGAAACGGCCCAGGCGGCCGGCCATGGCCTCGTTGAAGTAGGGGCGGAAGGCGAAATTGCGGCCGACGAAGCTGTCGTGCTTGTCCCAGTTGGAGGCCGCCAGAGTGTTGCCGCTGACATCCATCAGGTACATCACTTCGGCACCGGTCTGCTGCACGATGCCCTTCAGCAATCGGTTGGCATTGGTCACGGCTTCCAGGCGAAACGGGTCGTCAAGTACACCCCGCAGCGCCGGCAGGTCGCCGAGGATCTGCGGCAAGGTTTCGTAGCGGTGCAGGGTGCCGAGCAGGTTGGCGACGTACAGGTCGAGAGTCTGGCGGTTCTGCGAGGCCAGTTCGTCCTGGTAGTAACGTTCGGCCAGATGGTGCAATGGCCACAGCAACGGGGCCAGGCACAGCGCCAGCAGGGCCAGGCTGCGCCAGCGGGGACGGCGTGGAGGCGTGGGTTTTGCAATCATCAGATCAATGCGCCAGAAAAGTCTGACGCAATTATGCGCTAGTTAAGGCAGCAGTTCCGCCTCTGCCAGCGGCAGGCCGACCTTGTCCTTGTCCGACAGCAACGGTGGCTGCTGCAGGCCCCAGTCGATGTCCAGCTGCGGATCGTCCCAGCGGATACAGCGGTCGGCGCTGGGGTTGTAGTAGTCAGTGGTCTTGTAGAGGAACTCGGCCGATTCGCTCATCACCGCAAAGCCATGGGCGAAGCCTGGTGGAATCCACAGCTGACGGTGGTTGTCGGCCGACAGGTGCACGGCGACCCACTGGCCGAAGGTTGGCGAGCTTTGGCGCACATCCACAGCGATATCACGGATTTCGCCCTGCACCACGCGCACCAGCTTGCCTTGGGTGTTTTCCACCTGATAGTGCAACCCGCGCAGTACCCCTTTGATGGACCGCGAATGATTGTCCTGCACGAACGCGACATTCAAGCCGGTCTGCCGTGCGAACTCACGGGCGTTGAACGCCTCGAAGAAAAAACCACGGCTGTCACCGAAAACCTTTGGCTCGATGATCAGCACTTCGGGGATTGCGGTAGGAATGATGTCCATGGCGGCTCGCTGTCCGATTGCCCAAGTATTGGCCTCGCTGCAGTCTACCCCACGGCGATTGAACAGGATGCACAAGGTGTGGCTATGGTGGATGGCAGACCCGTCGAGGTGCTGGAGCAGGCGGTTTTCTGTCGATTGTTATCGGCTTTATTTTGCAGTTTAAGTCGAAATTCCCCGATGCACGGGCTTTAAATATCGATATGTATCGGTTATAAAATGACGATTGCCCCGGCACATCCAGGCTCAGGGCCATCACAGAGGTTACCCATGAAAACCCTCAATTCCACGCCCCGTGCCGATGGTTTCCACATGCCCGCCGAGTGGGCGCCGCAAACCCAGGTGTGGATGGTCTGGCCGGAGCGCCCGGACAACTGGCGCCTGGGCGGCAAGCCGGCGCAAGCTGCCCACGTAACACTGGCCAAGGCCATTGCCCGCTTCGAGCCGGTGACTGTCGCAGCCTCTGCCGGCCAGTACGAAAACGCCCGTCGCCAGCTTGATCAGCCTAACATTCGGGTGGTCGAAATCAGCAACGACGACGCCTGGGTGCGTGACACCGGGCCGACCTTCGTCATCAACGACCAAGGTGAAGTGCGCGGCGTGGACTGGGGTTTCAATGCCTGGGGCGGCTTCGAGGGCGGCCTGTACGCACCGTGGAACCGCGACGAGGAGCTGGCGGCCAAGGTTCTGGAAATGGAGCGTTGCCAGCGTTACCACACCGAAGGCTTCGTGCTCGAAGGCGGCTCGATCCACGTGGACGGTGAAGGCACCGTGATCACCACCGAGGAATGCCTGCTCAACCGCAACCGCAACCCGCACCTTGGCCGCGAGCAGATCGAAGCGGTGCTGCGCGAGCAACTGGCGGTCGACACCGTGGTCTGGCTGCCGGATGGCCTGTACAACGATGAAACCGACGGCCACGTCGACAACTTCTGCTGTTACGTGCGCCCAGGCGAAGTGTTACTGGCCTGGACCGATGATTCCAACGACCCCAACTACGCCCGCTGCCATGCGGCCATGAAGGTGTTGAAGAATACCCGCGACGCCAAGGGCCGTGAGTTCATCGTGCACAAGATGCCGATTCCTGGCCCGTTGTTCGCCACCGCCGAAGAGTGTGACGGTGTCGATCAGGTGGCTGGCAGCCAGGAGCGTGACCCGTCGGTACGCCTGGCTGGCTCGTACGTGAACTTCCTGATCGTCAACGGCGGCATCATCGCGCCAAGCTTCGACGACCCGGCAGATGCCGAAGCCAGAGCGATCCTGGCGCAAATCTTCCCTGATCACGAAGTGGTGATGATCCCCGGCCGTGAATTGTTGCTGGGTGGGGGCAACATCCATTGCCTGACCCAACAGCAGCCAGCGCCGATCAAGCGCTGAAAAGAAGCTGTTAGAAAGTAGCCCGTCCTGGTGACGGGCTTTTTTTTCTGCGACGCCCGGCAGCCCGTTTTGGCATATGTTTTGTATTGTTTTCAGATAGATAGCTTGGCCAGGCCGGGCTCTCGGATCTGTAACAATACTTACGTAAATTAGCCGCTCACGGGCCAGGGAGTACTTGGAGAAATGAACGCAGCAAGTGAGTCGGCTTTGCGCCCATCAGCAGTGAATCACCGATCGCTCAGGGTTGTGGCGACGTGGCTGAAACACCATGGATGCATCAGGGTCAGGACGACCGACCCACGACGTCTGCTTGCCGGACGCTACCCCCAAGGGCTGATCAGCGAGGCAGAGATGCAGGCGCTGATGGCGGTGTGGCACTGATCGATCGGTTCACCCTGTGCCGGCCTCTTCGCGGCTGAAGCCGCTCCCACAGAAACAGGAGCGGGTTTGCCCACGAGGAGACCGGCACAGCCAATAACGATCAGAAGCTGTAACTGCCCGTCACCACCAGGCTACGCGGGTCACCCACCTGGATCTGCGCCGCACTGGTCGCCGAACTGTAGTAGGTCTTGTCGGCAATGTTGCTCAGCGCCGCCCGCACATCCCAGTCATGCGTGCGATACCCCGCCAGCGCATCCCAGCGGCCATAGCCCGGCAGCACTGTGGTGTTCTGGTTGTCCGCGTAACGCTCGCCGACCAGTGTCAGACCGGTTTCGGCATACCAGCCCAGCTCCGGTTTCCAGGTCACGAACAGGCTGCCGTTGCGCTTGGCCACATCGTTGATGCGGTTGCCTTCCTGGCCATTGTTGTCCTTGACGATGATCGCATCCTGCAGGCCGATGCCGCCGCGTACATACCAGTTGCCGACGATGTTGCCGGTTGCCGTCAGCTCGATGCCGCGCGAACGCTGCAAGCCGCTGAGCAGGATGACTTGCGGGTCGTTGGCGTCGCGGGTGCGACGGTTGTACAGCTCCAGCTCATAGACGGCGAGGGTGGTGCTGAGGCGCTGGTCCAGCCATTCGCTTTTCACCCCGATTTCCTTCTGCCGGGTTTCCTCCGGCTTGGTGTCGTTGGTGTTGCCCGGCGCGCCCGGGGTGATGCCGATCAGTCCACCGCCTACTGGCGAGAAGGTCTTGCTCCACGAGGCGTAGAACGAATGATCGCGCCATGGGGTGTAGACCACGCCCAGGCGGGGGCTGGTGCTGGTGCTGTCCTGCGGTTCGCTGAAGTTTTCCTTGTTGGTGGTTTCCACTTCGAACTGGTCGAAGCGCACGCCGGCAAGGATCTGCCACTGATCGTTCAGGCGGATCTGGTCCTGCAGGTAAAGGCCGCGGCTGTCGACCACAGTGTGGTTGTTGCTCGCGACCGTCAGCGTGCCGTTGTGCGGCTGGCTGGGCTTGCCCAGGCCCGATAGCGTCTGGTTGCCGGCGCTGTACAGCAGCGGGTCGCGCTTCTGGTTGCCGAACTCCAGGCCCAGCAGCAACTTGTGCTCCAGGCCCAAGGTGTCGAAGTCGCCCTCGGCCTCCAGGTTGTTGAACAGGTTGCGGGTGTTCAGGTCCTGCTGCCAGCGCTGGCGGGTCAGGGTGTCAGTGCTGGCGTTGTAGCCGGTGACGTAAGTGTTGTCGAACTCGCTGTCGAGCTTGAACAGGCCCAGGGTATGGCGCAGCTGCCAGGTTTCGTTCAGCTGGTAGTTCAGGCGCGAGCGCAGCGACTGGGCGCGGTCGTCGATGTAGTCGCGGTGGGTGTCGCCATAGGTGGTGCTGCGGCTGACGTCGGCCGGGCGGCCGTTGACCCCGGGGATGCCACGGTCGGGTGTGCGGTTGTAACGGCTGTACTCGTACTGCACCAGCCAGTTCAGGTCGGGGTTGATCTGCCAGCTGATGGAGGGGGCGAACAGCTGGCGGCTGCCATCGATGCCGTCGAGGAAACTGTTGTTGTCCTGGTTGCCCATGTTCAGGCGCAGGCTGACGGTGTCGCTGAGGTCGGTGCTGAGGTCGGCGTACAGGCTGCGCAGGTCTTCGCTGCCCGCCTGTGCTTCGAGGGTTGAGCGGCGCCCTTGTTCCGGCGCCTTGCTGACCCGGTTGACGATACCGCCCTGGCTGCCACGGCCATACAGCAC
>NZ_JABMCW010000122.1:0-14916 GCF_013179705.1 Pseudomonas sp. CM25
CATCTCGGCCAAGGTGGCAAAGTGGAATGCCGGCTCCTGCGCCACCAACTCTTCCTGGCTACCAAACCCGTACCCCACAGCCACTGCCTGCACGCCATTGCTGCGGGCACCGATCAGGTCATGCTTGCGGTCGCCGATCATCAGCGTCTGCGCCGGGTCCAGCCCTTCTTCAGCCAGCAGGTGGCGAATCAGCTCGACCTTGTTGGTGCGCGTGCCGTCCAGCTCACTGCCGTAGATCACCTTGAAGTGATGGTCGAAGGCGAAGTGGCGGGCGATTTCGCGGGCGAACTCCCAAGGTTTGGAGGTGGCGATATACAGAGTGCGGCCTTGGCCGTTCAAAGCCTCGAGCAGCTCGGGCACGCCCTCGAACACCAGGTTTTCGTACAGGCCGGTGACCCGGAAGCGCTCCCGGTAGAAGTTCACCGCATCCCAGGCCTTGGCTTCGTCGAAGCTGTAGAACTGCATGAACGCCTGCAGCAGCGGTGGGCCGATGAAGTGTTCGAGGCGGGCCAGGTCCGGCTCGTCGATGCCCAGCTTGGCCAGCGCGTACTGGATCGAGCGAGTGATGCCCAGGCGCGGGTCGGTCAGGGTGCCGTCGAGGTCGAACAGGATGTTTTGCTGATGCATGTACGGGGTTCCACTTGAGTTCTCTGTGGCCAGCATTCGCGGGTAAACCCGCTCCCACTGGGCATCACAGGGGCTGAGGTATCCCTGTGGGAGCGGGTTTACCCGCGAATGCGGTCATTCAGGTTGATCGTAGCCTTCGGCCAGATGCTGGTCCTTGAGCTTCACATAGTTGCCGGCGCTGTAGGAAAAGAATGCGCGTTCATTGTCGTTCAGCAGCCGGGCCTGCTTCACCGGGCTGCCCATGTACAGGTAGCCACTGACCAGGCGCTTGCCCGGCGGCACCAGGCTGCCAGCGCCGATGATCACTTCGTCCTCGACAATGGCGCCGTCCATGACGGTGCTGCCCATGCCAACCAGGATGCGGTTGCCGAGGGTGCAGCCATGCAGCATGACTTTGTGGCCGATGGTTACTTCATCGCCGATGATGAGCGGGTAGCCGTCCGGGTTGAACGGGCCGGCGTGGGTAATGTGCAGCACGCTGCCGTCCTGCACGCTGGTACGGGCGCCGATGCGGATGCGGTGCATGTCGCCGCGGACCACGGTCAAGGGCCATACAGAGCTGTCTTCACCGATTTCCACGTCGCCCAGTACTACCGCCGAACGGTCGATGAAAGCCCGTGGTCCAACTTTCGGAGTGTGTTGCTGGAAGCTTCGGATGGCCATGATAGCGTCTCTCATCTGTGCCGATAGGCAGGCTGCCTGCTGCGGTCGGCGTCGATTGTAATTAAGATGGGGAAGTGTTTCTTCTGCCAAGGTATCCGAACCGTGAGTGCGAACAACCCGCTTCTGCAATCCTACGATCTGCCGCCCTTCTCGCAAATCCGTGCCGAACACGTGTTGCCGGCGATCGAAGCGATCCTGGCCGACAACCGTAAAGCCATTGCCGAGATCCTCGAAAACCAGGGCAAGAACCCCACCTGGGCCGGCCTGGTGCTGGCCATGGACGAACTCAATGACCGCCTGGGCGCTGCCTGGAGCCCGGTCAGCCACCTCAATGCGGTGTGCAACAGCGCCGAGCTGCGCGAGGCCTACGAGTCCTGCCTGCCAGCATTGAGCGCCTACTCTACCGAACTGGGCCAGAATCGTGCGCTGTTCGAAGCGTACCAGGCGCTGATCGCCAGCCCGGAAGCCGACGGTTTCGACGTGGCGCAAAAGACCATTCTCGAGCACGCCTTGCGTGACTTCCGCCTGTCGGGTATCGACCTGCCGGCGGACCAGCAGCAGCGTTATGCCGAGGTGCAGAGCAAGCTCAGCGAGCTGGGCAGCCGCTTCTCCAACCAGCTGCTGGATGCCACCCAGGCCTGGACCAAGCACGTTACCGACGAAGCCGCGCTGGCCGGCCTGACCGATTCGGCCAAGGCGCAGATGGCTGCCGCAGCCCAGGCCAAGGGCCTCGACGGCTGGTTGATCACCCTGGAATTCCCCAGCTACTACGCGGTGATGACCTACGCCAGTGACCGCGCCTTGCGCGAAGAGCTGTACGCCGCCTATTGCACCCGCGCTTCGGACCAGGGCCCGAATGCCGGCCAGTTCGACAACGGCCCGGTGATGGAGCAAATCCTCGACCTGCGCCAGGAGCTGGCACAGCTGCTGGGCTACAAGAACTACGCCGAGCTGAGCCTGGCCACCAAGATGGCCGAGTCCGGCGACCAGGTGCTTAGCTTCCTGCGTGACCTGGCCAAGCGTTCCAAGCCTTTTGCCGCCCAGGACCTGCAGCAGCTTCAGGCGTACGCCGCCGAGCAGGGTTGCCCTGAGCTGGCCAGCTGGGACGCCGGTTACTTCGGCGAGAAGCTGCGTGAACAGCGCTACAGCGTGTCGCAGGAAGCGTTGCGCGCCTACTTCCCGATCGACAAGGTGCTGGGCGGCCTGTTCAGCATCGTGCAACGCCTTTATGGCATCGAAATCGCGGAGCTCAAGGGCTTCGACACCTGGCACCCGGACGTGCGCCTGTTCGAGATCAAGGAAAAGGGCCAGCACGTGGGGCGCTTCTTCTTCGACCTGTACGCCCGCGCCAACAAGCGTGGCGGCGCCTGGATGGACGGTGCCCGCGACCGTCGCCGTACCGCTGCCGGCGAGTTGCAGAGCCCGGTGGCCAACCTGGTGTGCAACTTCACCCCGGCCGCCCCAGGCAAGCCGGCGCTGCTGACCCACGATGAAGTCACCACCCTGTTCCACGAGTTCGGCCATGGTCTGCACCATATGCTGACCCGCATCGAACATGCCGGTGTATCCGGTATCAACGGCGTGGCCTGGGATGCGGTCGAGCTGCCAAGCCAGTTCATGGAAAACTGGTGCTGGGAGCCAGAAGGCCTGGCGTTGATCTCCGGCCATTTCGAAACCGCTGCCGCCCTGCCCCAGGACTTGCTGGACAAGATGCTGGCGGCGAAGAACTTCCAGTCCGGCATGATGATGGTGCGCCAGTTGGAGTTCTCGCTATTCGACTTCGAGCTGCACGCCAGCCACGGTGACGGCCGCAGCGTGCTGCAGGTGCTCGAAGGCGTGCGCGACGAGGTGTCGGTCATGCGCCCGCCTGCTTACAACCGCTTCCCCAACAGCTTCGCGCACATTTTTGCTGGTGGGTACGCAGCAGGCTACTACAGCTACAAGTGGGCCGAAGTGCTGTCGGCTGACGCCTTCTCGCGCTTCGAGGAAGAAGGCGTGCTGAATGCCGAGACTGGCCGTGCCTTCCGTGAAGCGATCCTGGCCCGCGGTGGCTCGCGCGAGCCAATGGAGCTGTTCGTCGACTTCCGTGGCCGTGAACCTTCCATCGATGCGTTGCTGCGTCACTGTGGCCTGAGCGAGGCTGCGGCAGCATGAGCGAGGTAGTTGTGAACAAGACCAAGAAGCGCTTTATCGCCGGGGCGGTATGCCCGGCGTGCAGCGAGCCGGACAAGCTGATGATGTGGAACGAGGACGGTGTCCCGCACCGTGAGTGCGTGGCCTGCGGCTTCACCGATACGCTTAACGAGCAGGGCCTTTCCGTGCCCAAGGAGCTGGGTACCCGGGTCAATCACCTGGCGCCGAAGGCGGCGCCGGCCAAGGTGCAGACTGTGCAGTTCTTTCCGAACCCGAAGTTGAAAAAACCGACCGAGTGACGGGTTTCAGGCCACCTGCAATGGGTGGTAGATGTTGCGCGCCGTGGTTGCGAAAGAAAGCCGGATATTCCTGGCCTTCTTTCGCAATCGTAAAGGCCGGCACCATGAACGTTCTGCTGAATTCCCAACAGCTGCTGAATTACGAGCAAACCACTCCCGAGCTCGCTCTGGCAGCAATCCAGGCCAGTGTTGCTCGCTACCAGCAAGGTATCGAGCGAGTCATAAAGCACCAGGCTGATCTCCCTACCTGGGACGACCTCGTGCTTGCCGTAGATGAACTTGATGCTGACTTGCAAGGTGCATTCTATGCCTTCCTGCCTATGGCCGACCGCGATCAGCAGTGGCAGGACGTGATGGGCCAGGCGTTTGGCGAAGTTGAAGCGTGTTTCACCGACAAGTTCAAGAACCTTGAGCTTTACACCCTGTACAAGCGTCTGACCGACAGCGCTATCGGTCAGAACCTGGATACTCAGAAGAAGGCTACCTTGACCCTGATTCTCAAGGAGTACCACCGCGGGGGCGTGCTGTTGAGCAGCGAAGTCAGGGTGCAAGTACAGGCGCTGGAGGCACAGCTTCAGGCGCTGATCGGCCAGTTTCAGTACAACTTCACTGATTCTGTATCGTCCCTGTCGGTACATGTCGAAGACAAGGGGCGGCTCACGGGTCTGCCCGACTACCTGGTCACCCAGTTGGAAGACAATGCCAAGGCGGCATCGCTCGCGGGCTGGTTGATCACCTGCGACCTCGCCAATTTTACTACTGTGTTGAAATACGCCGAGGACAGATCACTTCGTGAAGATATCTACCGCGCCTACCTGACCCGTGGCGCCAGTGACCCTAAGACTGACAACGGTGCTGTCATTCAGAAAATCGCCGAAGCCCGCAGTGACAGGGCCCGATTGTTGGGCTTTGACAGCCACATGGCATTCAGCCTGGCCAGCAAGAGCATCGGCACTGTTGCTGATTTGCAGACGTTTCTTGGAGGGCTGGAGCAACGTATCAAGCCTGTTATCGAGGCTTCAAACAGCCGACTGCATAGCCTGGCTGCCGAGCAAGGCATTGATCAGATCATGCCGTGGGACGTGGAGTACCTGCATGAGGTTGGTCGCGGTGGCGAACGCGCGCTCACCGAAAGCCAGATGCAGGAATACTTCCCGCTCGAAACGGTGGTTGCTGCGCTGATTGATTTAGCCAGGCACTTGTTTGGTGTGCAGCTGAAAAAAATTGACGAGCCCAAAGCCTGGCACCCAAGTGTGAGCGCCTTCGAGGTCATCCAGGACCATGCCTCCTTGGGCTACCTTTATCTCGATGCTCTCCTGCATGAATACAAGCAGCCAGACACTGTGCAAACCCTTGCCTACAGGCATAGACGTACAGATGCAGAGGGGCGGTACCATGGTGCAGTGGTGGCGATGATCAGCGATGTACGCATGGGTACCGACGGGGTTCCTCCGCTGCTTGATCACTTGGCGCTGAGAAAGCTGTTCCACGAGTTCGGCCATGCGTTGCATTCACTGCTGGTGCGCACGAGCAACCATGTCTTGTCCGATATTCGCCGGCTCGGCAACGATGGCGTTGAGGCAGCCGGCAAACTGTTCGAATGCTGGGTATGGGATGCCGACTACCTCGCCAGCATCTCCGCTCATCATCAATCTGGCCAGCGGCTGGAGGTGGCAGCCTTGCGCTCGCTTCTTGTGCAATTGCGGGCCGACCATAGTCGCGCCTGTGCCAGGACCTTGAGCCTGTCGCTTCTCGATTTCGACTTGCACCTGACACCCCGGGATGGCCGCAGCCTCGATGACCGAGTTCGGGATGCCAATAACCGCGCGGGGCGCTGGCCGCTGGCCGGGTTCGAAAAGCCGCTGCACGGCTTCGACTACCTTGTGGCGGGTTACGATGCCGGGTTCTACGCCTATCTCTGGGCCGATGCTCATGCCTGGGACCTGTTCACACGTTTTGAGTCAGCAGGGCTGCTTGACGCAGCAGCCGGAAGGTCGCTGCTTGAAACATTCTTCGAGCCCGCCGCCTCGCGACCATTCGCCCAGAGTCACGAAGCATTTCTCGGGCGGCCCTTGGATAATTCGCGGTTTTTGAAGCACAACGGGCTGCTTTGATGCCCGTCTGATGACCAGTGGTGCTGGAGAAAACGCTGCCATGTGATTACTGTATGTAAATACAGTATGAGGCTCAAGCCATGTTCACTCCAGCACCCCGGAAAGGTCGCGGCACTGCGCATAATCCGCATAACCGCTTTGCGTTGCACCATTCGACGGCTGAGGACGATGGTTGGTATCAGGAGGTGCCGGCGACCCAAGGGACCGAAGTGCGAATCGAGACTGCCAAGACAGTCATCAGCCGCAACACTTCTCCCGATTTGCCCTTCGATCGCTCCATTAATCCGTACCGGGGTTGCGAGCATGGCTGCATCTACTGCTACGCTCGTCCCTCGCATGCATACTGGGACCTTTCCCCGGGCCTGGATTTCGAGACCAAGCTGATCGCCAAGACCAACGCTGCCGAGGTGCTTGCCCAGCAATTGAGCAAGCCGGGCTACGTTTGCGCGCCGATCAATCTGGGCTCCAACACTGACCCGTACCAGCCCATCGAGCGTGAGCACTTGCTGACCCGGCGTCTGCTTGAAGTGCTGCTGCGTTTTCGCCACCCGGTCACCATCGTTACCAAAGGTTCGTTGGTGCTGCGCGACCTTGATCTGCTGGCCGAGATGGCACGGCAACGGTTGGCGAAGGTAATGATCAGCCTGACCACGCTGGACGATGACCTGAAGCGGGTGCTGGAGCCACGTGCGGCGTCACCCTCAGCACGGCTGCGGGCGATTCGGGTGTTGCGCGAGGCGGGTGTACCGGTTGGGGTGTTGTGCTCGCCCATGATTCCGATGATCAATGACAGTGAACTGGAGCGCTTGCTGGAGGCAGCCAGAGAGGCGGGTGCTCAGAGCGCGGCCTACATGATGTTGCGCCTGCCGCTGGAGGTGGCGCCGTTGTTCGAGCAGTGGTTGCAAGACCATTACCCGCAGCGGGCCGCGCATGTACTGAGCCTGATCCGCCAGAGCCGGGGCGGCGAACTGTATGACAGCCGGTTCGGCGCCCGCATGCGCGGTGAAGGCGTGTTTGCCGAGTTGCTGGCGCAGCGGTTTGCCAAGGCCATGAAACGCCTGGAGTTCGAGGGGCGGGAAGCGCAGGCGCTGGATTGCTCTGCGTTCTGTGTACCCGGTGGGCAGATGGCCCTGTTCTGATATTCGGATCCTGCCCAGGCCCTGCTCTTTGCTCACAACCCAACTAATAGCAGCCAATAACGACAGTAATACATATTGGCAGTTGATGTTTTTTTGCTATTATCCAGTTCCCGCCTATTTCATCTGGAACACCCGTTCTAGAGCCTGCGAATTAAGTTTCAGTTAAGTTTCCCCCGCTAGCGTAGGAAATCAGTCCACACCGACTGTGATCTATGGCCCGTGCGTGTCATCTAATTCCCTGCATAGCCAGAATCTTTCACCGGTAAAATGGATTTACCTACACACCGTCAAGAGGATGAATCATGCCCGTCAAGGACCCATCCAAGGCCGTACCGCAGGTCCCCGCGGAGAGCGCCGATGCCGCCCTGAAGCACATTGTCGATGGCTTTCTGCGCTTTCACCATGACGTCTTCCCCGAACAGCAACAGCTGTTCAAGAAGCTCGCCACTGCGCAAACACCACGCGCCATGTTCATCACCTGCGCCGACTCGCGCATCGTCCCCGAGCTGATCACCCAAAGCTCGCCAGGCGACCTGTTCGTGACCCGTAACGTGGGTAACGTGGTACCGCCTTACGGCCAGATGAACGGCGGCGTTTCCAGCGCCATCGAATACGCCGTGCTGGCACTGGGCGTGCACCACATCATCGTCTGCGGCCACTCCGACTGCGGCGCCATGCGTGCGGTGCTCAACCCGCAATCGCTGACCAAGATGCCGACCGTTTCTGCCTGGTTGCGCCACGCTGAAGTAGCTCGCACCGTTGTTGAAAACAACTGCTCTTGCGGCAGCGAACACGAAACCATGCAGGTGCTGACCAAGGAAAACGTCATCGCCCAGCTGCATCACCTGCGTACCCACCCTTCGGTGGCCTCGCGCCTGGCAGCCGGTGAGCTGTACATCCACGGCTGGGTGTACGACATCGAGACCAGCAAGATCGAAGCTTACGACGCCGCCAGCGACAGCTTCCTGCCCCTGGCTGCTGGCGAGCCGGTCCCCTGCGCTACTCCGAGAGGCCGCTACTAAGCGACCCGTCCACAGCTAGAACCTTGATAGCCGGCCGCACCCTGCAGGGTGTGGCGCGGCCTTCGGCTGCCCTGAATTCCCTGACTGCCGTGCCGGCATTTTCGCTGGCGGGCTGCGCCTGCGCGCTTGTCAGGGGCCAACGTGCCCACGGCCAGAGGAACGGCCGTGCGACAAAAAAAGGAGATACACGGTGAACATTACACAGTTGAAAGCGGCCCTGCCGCGAGAGTTGCTGGCGTCGGTAGTGGTCTTTTTGGTGGCCCTGCCCTTGTGCATGGGTATCGCCATTGCCTCCGGCATGCCGCCGGCAAAAGGCTTGATTACCGGCATTATCGGCGGCGTTGTCGTAGGTTTCCTTGCAGGTTCGCCGCTTCAGGTCAGTGGTCCGGCTGCCGGCCTTGCGGTGTTGGTGTTCGAGCTGGTGCGCCAGCACGGCATGGCCATGCTCGGGCCGATCCTGCTGCTGGCCGGGGTATTGCAGTTGCTGGCTGGCCGCCTGCGGCTGGGTTGCTGGTTTCGGGTTACGGCGCCTGCAGTGGTTTACGGCATGCTGGCCGGCATTGGCGTGCTGATCGTGCTGTCCCAGGTACATGTGATGTTCGACACGGCGCCACAGCCGTCGGGCCTGCAGAACCTGCTGGAGTTCCCGGCTACCCTCGCCGCCGCCCTGCCGCAGGAAAGCGCAGGCTCAGGCTGGATGGCCGGTGCGCTGGGCCTGGGTACCATCGTCATCATGTGGGGCTGGGAGCGCCTGCGGCCGCAGCGGCTGCGCTTTGTGCCAGGCGCCTTGCTGGGTGTGGCGGCGATGACCGCCATCGCCATGTGGCTGGCGTTGCCGGTGAACCGCGTGCAGGTGCCGGCAGACTTGTCCGAAGCCATCGACTGGCTGCGCCCGGATGACCTGATGAAGCTGGCCGACCCTACGCTGTTGGTCGCCGCTTTTGCCCTGGCGTTCATTGCCAGCGCTGAAACCCTGCTATCGGCGGCGGCAGTCGACCGAATGCACAGCGGCCAGCGCTCGGACTTCGACCGTGAGTTGTCCGCACAGGGCATCGGCAACATGCTCTGCGGGATTCTCGGTGCATTGCCGATGACCGGGGTGATCGTGCGCAGCTCGGCCAACGTCCAGGCAGGTGCACAGACGCGGGCTTCGGCGATCTTCCATGGCCTTTGGTTGCTGGCGTTCGTGGTGGTGTTGAGCAGCGTGCTGCAGCAGATCCCGGTGGCGAGCCTGGCGGGGGTACTGGTGTTTACCGGGGTCAAGCTGGTCGACTTCAAGGCGTTTCGTGGCCTGGGTCGTTATGGCCGCATGCCGATGTTGACCTACGCAGCGACTGCGCTAGCGATCATCTTCACCGACCTGCTGACCGGGGTGCTGTTGGGCTTCGCCCTGACCTTGCTCAAGCTGGCGTTCAAAGCGGCGCGGCTGAAAATCAATTTGGTCAGCCTGGAGAAGGCCGGGCACATGGAGCTGCGGCTCAGTGGTGCGGCCACGTTCCTCAAGGTGCCGGCGCTGACCCAGGTGCTGGACGGTGTGCCGGCGGGGACCACGCTGCATGTCCCGCTGGGCAACCTGAGCTATATCGACCACTCGTGCCTTGAGTTGCTGGAGGACTGGGGGCGCAGCAATGCAGCCCATGGGTCGCGGTTGCTGATCGAGCAGCGGCGGTTGAAACGGCGCATCGAGGGGCGGTTGCGGACTACGGCGGGGGTTGGGGCCTAAAGCCGGAAGTTTTGTATCGCCTGAACTGGCCTCTTCGCGGGTAAACCCGCTCCCACAGGTTCAACACAGGTTTAAAGGCCGGTGCAGTACCTGTGGGAGCGGGTTCACCCGCGAAAAGACCGGGACAGGAGTATCAGGCCGGTTGACCCAGCTCAACACCCAGCTGGCGCGACAGGCATGGCCAGCGTTTCCAAGCCTCACCCGTTGCCGGGCTGCTCAATTTCTCGCGGTATGCCTCTACCGATTCCACCGCAAAGCTCTGCTCATTGAGCATCTCATCCACCGAGTGGTGCACCACTTCATCCAGCTGGTTGGCAAATTCTTCGCCGATCAACTGGTGAGCAATCAGGTTGGCCATGGTGGTATCGAACGGAATCAGCGGCTGCTGGAAGTGACGGATGTACAGGTCGTTCACCTCTTCCACCAGCCGGTGCGCCAGATACGCCTCATCCAGCAGGCAGTCCAGGCCGACATGCCCGTCCATGACCTCTGGCGGCTGCAGGAAATAGGCCTCGGCAATTTTCAGTACAGGTTTGATCTGCGATTCGATCCCTGCTTCCAGGGCAACCTCGTGGGCAGCCTCGAGCAGTTCCGGGACCTGTTCGATGTAGGCGCTGACGAAGCGCGCCAAAGTACCCTGGGCGTCCTGCTCAGGCAGTTGGATCGAGGGGTGCAGGTGCGGCAGTTGCAGCTCGAGACGCGCTTTCAATTGGCCGGTCTGGCCTTCGTGTTGATGGGCTTGGCTTACCTGCTCGCGTACAGCAGCGATGTTCATGACAACTCCAGGGACATTACGTTTCAAACGGAAGACACTAAATTAGCTCGGTATACAGAATACCTAAGACGTATTTGTTATAAGTCGCGCAAACGTGTGCATCCTCAGGCATATCGGGTGGCCATTATTGGGCCATACCCTATCAAACACGCGCTTTTCCGGGCATCTGGCCATTTGGTGAAGTTCATTTCACTAGCTTCATTGCGTGCCATTGGTCGCTGACTATACTCCCGATGAACGTGATTCGTTGATGAGGCCCAGCTGCTTTTGCAGGGGCTCGGTCGTCGAAGCCAGGTAGTCTTGACCGCCGTTCCCTCTTGCCGCAGGCCACGCCTCCGGGACAACAAGAACGAGAAGGGGAACCCGCAATGATGCGACATCCACATGTCTGGATGGGCCTCCTGTTGTGGTCGGTTTTTGGTCAGGCCAACGCAGCCTGGACCGTGAACATGCACCCGGGGGCGACGGAGGTCTCCAACGCCGTCTTCGATCTGCATATGACCATCTTCTGGATCTGCGTGATCATCGGCATCGTGGTGTTCGGCGCGATGTTCTGGTCGATGGTGGTCCACCGCCGCTCTACCGGCCAGCAGGCCGCGCACTTCCACGAGCACACCTGGGTGGAAATCCTCTGGACCGTGGTGCCCTTCCTGATCCTGGTGGTCATGGCCATTCCGGCGACCAAGACCCTGATCGACATTTACGACGCCAGCGAATCGGACATCGACATTCAGGTCACCGGCTACCAGTGGAAGTGGCATTACAAATACCTGGGCCAGGATGTGGAGTTCTTCAGCAACCTGGCCACCCCTGCCGAGCAGATCCACAACCAAGCCCCCAAGGACGAGCACTATCTGCTCGAAGTGGACCAGCCTCTGGTGCTGCCGGTGGGCGCCAAGGTGCGCTTTCTGGTGACCGCCGCCGACGTGATCCACTCCTGGTGGGTGCCAGCCTTTGCGGTCAAGCGCGACGCCATTCCCGGCTTTGTCAACGAAGCCTGGACCCGCATCGAGAAGCCCGGCATCTACCGCGGCCAGTGCACCGAGCTGTGCGGCAAGGATCACGGCTTCATGCCGGTGGTGGTCGAGGTCAAGTCCAAGGCTGATTACGACACCTGGCTGGGCGAGCGCAAGGCCGAGGCCGCCAAGCTCAAGGAGCTGACCAGCAAGGAATGGACCCTGGAGGAACTGGTGGCACGTGGTGACAAGGTCTACCACACCACCTGCGTGGCCTGTCACCAGGCCGAAGGCCAGGGCCTGCCACCGATGTTCCCGGCGCTCAAAGGCTCGAAGATCGCCACCGGGCCGAAGGAAGGCCATCTGAATATCGTGTTCCACGGCAAGCCCGGCACAGCAATGGCCGCTTTCGGCAAACAGCTGTCGGAAGTCGACCTCGCCGCAGTGATCACCTACGAGCGCAACGCCTGGGGTAACAACAAAGGTGACATGGTCACGCCGAAGGACGTGCTGGCGCTGAAGCAGGCGCAAGCCAAGTGAACCGGGTTACTCGCGGCAATCAATGTGTTGCAGGAGACAGGACATGAGTGCAGTGATCGACGACCACGCCCACGGCGATGACCACGCGCACGGCCCGGCCAAGGGCCTGATGCGCTGGGTGCTGACCACCAACCACAAGGACATCGGCACCCTGTACCTGTGGTTCGCCTTCTTGATGTTCCTGCTGGGTGGCTCGTTCGCCATGGTGATTCGTGCCGAGCTGTTCCAGCCCGGCCTGCAGATTGTGGAGCCGGCGTTCTTCAACCAGATGACCACCATGCATGGGCTGATCATGGTGTTCGGCGCGGTGATGCCGGCCTTTGTCGGCCTGGCCAACTGGATGATCCCGCTGATGATCGGCGCGCCCGACATGGCCCTGCCGCGGATGAACAACTTCAGCTTCTGGCTGTTGCCGGCGGCCTTCCTGCTGCTGGTCTCGACGCTGTTCAGCCCGGGTGGCGGGCCCAACTTCGGCTGGACCTTCTACGCACCGCTTTCCACTACCTACGCACCGGCCAGCGTCACCTTCTTCATCTTCGCCATTCACCTGATGGGCATCAGCTCGATCATGGGCGCGATCAACGTGATCGCCACGATCCTCAACCTGCGTGCACCCGGCATGACCCTGATGAAAATGCCGCTATTCGTCTGGACCTGGCTGATCACCGCGTTTCTGTTGATTGCGGTAATGCCGGTGCTGGCGGGCGTGGTGACCATGATGCTGATGGACATTCATTTCGGCACCAGCTTCTTCAGTGCCGCAGGTGGCGGTGACCCGGTGCTGTTCCAGCATGTGTTCTGGTTCTTCGGCCACCCCGAGGTGTACATCATGATCCTGCCGGCTTTCGGCGCGGTCAGCTCGATCATTCCGGCCTTCTCGCGCAAGCCGCTGTTTGGCTACACCTCGATGGTGTACGCCACCGGCGCCATCGCCTTCCTGTCGTTCATCGTCTGGGCCCACCACATGTTCGTGGTCGGAATCCCGGTGGTGGGCGAGCTGTTCTTCATGTACGCCACCATGCTGATCGCCGTGCCCACCGGGGTGAAGGTGTTCAACTGGGTCAGCACCATGTGGGAAGGCTCGCTCACCTTCGAGACGCCAATGCTGTTCGCCATCGCCTTTGTGATCCTGTTCACCATCGGCGGCTTTTCCGGGCTGATGCTGGCGATCGCCCCGGCGGACTTCCAGTACCACGATACCTACTTCGTGGTGGCGCATTTCCATTACGTGCTAGTGCCCGGGGCGATTTTCGGCATCTTCGCTTCGGCCTACTACTGGCTGCCGAAATGGACCGGCTACATGTACGACGAAACCCTCGGCAAGCTGCACTTCTGGCTGTCGTTCATCGGCATGAACATGGCCTTCTTCCCCATGCACTTCGTAGGGCTGGCCGGCATGCCGCGGCGTATTCCCGACTACAACCTGCAGTTCGCCGACTTCAACATGGTGTCCTCGATCGGTGCCTTCATGTTCGGCGCCACGCAGATCTTCTTCCTGTTCATCGTCATCAAGTGCATCCGTGGCGGGGCGCCGGCACCGGCCAAACCTTGGGATGGCGCCGAGGGCCTGGAGTGGTCGATCCCCTCGCCCGCGCCTTACCACACCTTCCAGACACCGCCGGAAGTGAAATAGGAAACCTGCCATGAACGGCCTGTCGCTGAAACGCCTGGTAACGCGCCTGCTGATGCTGACGGTGGTGATGTTCGCCTTCGGCTTTGCGCTGGTGCCAATCTACGACGTGATGTGCAAGGCCTTCGGCATCAACGGCAAGACCGGTGGGCAGTACGAGGGCAGCCAGGTCAGCGACCCGACGCGCGCAGTGCGGGTGCAGTTCATGTCGACCAATGCCAGCGACATGGTCTGGGATTTCTACTCCACCGCCGACCAGCTGGAGGTCAACCCGGGGGCGGTGAACCAGATGATCTTCATTGCCCACAACCCGACGGACCGGCCGATGAGCGCGCAAGCCATTCCCAGCATCACCCCGGCCGAGGCTGCGGCGTATTTCCACAAGACCGAGTGCTTCTGCTTTACCCAGCAGGTGCTGCAACCCGGCGAACGCATCGAGATGCCGGTGCGCTTCATCGTCGACCGCGACCTGCCGGCCAGCGTGAAGCACCTGACACTGGCCTACACCTTGTTCGACATCACCGCTCGCCACCCGCCGGTCGCGCATGTTGCGGCCCAGGACGTCCAGGGCGCCCGTTAAGGGAAGGAGAACAGCAATGGCAAGTCATCAGCACTACTATGTTCCGGCGCAGAGCAAGTGGCCGATCATCGCCACCATCGGTATGTTCATCACGGTGTTCGGCCTGGGCACCTGGTTCAACGACATGAAGGCCGGCCACCCCGACTCGCACGGGCCGCTTATTTTCTTCGTCGGCGCGTTGTTCCTGGCCTACATGCTGTTCGGCTGGTTTGGTGCGGTGGTGAAGGAGAGCCGCGCGGGGTTGTACAGCCCGCAGCTGGACCGCTCGTTCCGCTGGGGCATGAGCTGGTTCATCTTCTCCGAGGTGATGTTCTTCATGGCCTTCTTTGGCGCGCTGTTCTATGTGCGCGTGCTGGCCGGGCCGTGGTTGGGGGGCGAAGGTGCCAAGGGCGTGGCGCACATGCTGTGGCCCACCTTCGAGTTCACCTGGCCGCTGCTGCATACGCCCGACCCCAAGCTGTTCCCGCCGCCCAAGGAAGTGATCGACCCGTGGCATCTGCCGCTGATCAATACCATCTTGCTGGTCAGCTCCAGCGTGACCATCACCATTGCCCACCATGCTTTGCGTCGGGACCACCGCGGCCCGTTGAAACTGTGGATGGCGCTGACCATCTTGCTGGGCATCTGCTTCATCACGTTGCAGGCCTACGAGTACCACGAGGCCTACACCAAGCTGGGGCTGACACTGGGTTCGGGGATCTACGGGGCGACGTTC
>NZ_JABMCW010000123.1:0-14905 GCF_013179705.1 Pseudomonas sp. CM25
GATCCGCTTCCTGTTCGTCAGGCCAGCATTTTGCCTCGGGCTTCCTTCAGATTCGCAGTCGCCCGCGACACCCTTGCCTCCGGCTAACACTTCCCCTTGCCGGGTGTGTAGAGGACTTTCACCTCCAGGTCACCCGCTCGGCCACCACAGCCAAGCAGGTTGCGCTTACGCGCAACGCGCCATGCCTGGCGCACAACAAAAAGCCCCGACAAGTCGGGGCTCTTGGTCAATCAGCCATCAGGCTCAGCGCTTGGCAGTTTCGCCAACCACCGCAGCTTCCTGCTTGTCGGCCATCAGCGAGGCGTAGTACTTCTCGCCCTTGGCCGCATCGTACATGCCTTCCCAACGGGAAATGACCAGTGCCGCCAGGGCGTTGCCGATCACGTTCAGCGCAGTACGCGCCATGTCCATGATGCGGTCGACACCGGCGATGAAGGCCAGGCCTTCCAGCGGGATGCCAACGCTGCCCAGAGTAGCCAGCAGCACCACGAACGATACACCCGGCACGCCAGCGATGCCCTTGGAGGTGACCATCAGGGTCAGCACCAGCAGCAGCTGCTGGCTCCACGACAGGTCGATACCGTACAGCTGGGCAATGAAGATGGCCGCGATGCTCTGGTACAGGGTCGAGCCGTCGAGGTTGAAGGAGTAGCCGGTCGGTACCACGAACGAGCAGATCGACTTCGGCGCGCCGTACTTTTCCATCTTCTCGATCACACGCGGCAGCACGGTTTCCGAGCTGGAAGTGGAGTAGGCCAGGATCAGCTCATCTTTCATGATGCGCATGATCTTGATCACCGAGAAGCCGAACAGGCGGGCGACCAGGCCCAGCACCATGAAGGCGAAGAAGGCGATGGCGAAATACACCAGCAGCACCAGCTTGGCCAGCGGCAGCAGCGAGCTGAAACCGAAGTTGGCCACGGTCACGGCGATCAGGGCGAACACGCCGATCGGGGCGTAGTTCATGATCATGTGAGTGACCTTGAACATGGTTTCCGAAACGGCCTGGAAGGTACGCACCAGCGGGTCGCGCAGCTCTGCCTGCAAGCTCGAAAGGCCCAGGCCGAACATCACCGAGAAGAAGATGATCGGCAGCATTTCGCCACGCATCAGCGCTGCGAAGATGTTCGACGGGATCAGGTTGAGCAGGGTTTCGATGAATGCGTGCTCATGCTGCACTTCGGCCGCAGTCGCCTGGTACTTGGAGATGTCCACGGTACCCAAGGTGCTCATGTCGATGCCGGCGCCCGGGTGGAACAGGTTGGCCAGCACCAGGCCCACAACGATGGCGATGGTGGTCACCACTTCGAAGTAGAGGATGGTCTTAAGGCCGATGCTGCCGAGTTTCTTCGCATCGCCAACCCCGGCGATGCCCACGATCAGAGACGAAATCACGATCGGGACGACGATCATCTTGATCAGGCGAATGAAGATGTCACCGGCGGGCTGGAGGACGTTACTGATCCACCAGGCCTTTTCCGCACTGAAGTGGTTCAGCAGCGCGCCGATTGCAACGCCAAGCACCAGACCGATAACGATCTGCCAGGCGAGGCTCAGTTTTGCCTTCTTCATGTCTTTACCCTTTGTTCTAGTGGTCATGGCACCGATGGAAAGGCGCGTAACAGAGCCGTTGGCCAGGTCACGGGCAGCAGATGCATCCATCCGGCGACTTCATGTAAGGACACCGCAGGCGAGCGACAGGGCGCTCAGGCCAGCGAAAAAGGCGGCAACTATTGCGATGGCAAGGGGGGAAATCTAATGCCGGAAACGCATGACCCATGCCCATAATGCATAACGTTTTCGACCAACTCGATAGGTTCGCAAGTGCTTGATTTATAACGTTCGGAATCCCGAACAAGACCAAACCGCCATATTTCGGCAGATTTGACTGTAGGAAAAGGAGACAGAAGATGGCTTGTTCGACAATCCGAATGGCCGAAATGTCACTTGTACAAGCATCAGGGGATTTGAAAAAAAGTTGATGTACGGTCAAGACAAAATGTGTCTCGGAGGAAAAAACGCGCAAGGGAAGCGGCGTTTCGATATGGCTCCTCGGAAGTCAGGTCTGGCCAGGTGCCCCTATGACACCGCCGACCTGATACTTCCGATTCCGCCTTTCCTGACCCGGCCCATTGCTGGAGGCACTCCCTGTACCCCTAGGCCACTCCGATCCGGTAACAATCAGAACAGCCCGGCCCCTTGGTCATGTGCTGCCCCTCCTCGGGGCGGCGCATCATAGAAGGCTGAAATATAGAAAGGTTCAGCTTCTATTACGTGACAGTGCGTAACCTTTCGTCCGTACCGCCTGAAAAAGCTCAGTACCAGTTCGGGTCACGCTTGAGCTGCTCCTGCAGCATTGCCTTCATGCCGTCGTCCGGCTCGCCCAGCCACCGGTATTGCGCATGGCGGGTAGGCGACTTGTCGCTCGGCAACCCCTCGGGTACTTCGACGAGCATGCCGTAGGCATCTTCCTTGTCCCAGCTGAACGCCACGATCAGCCGCTTATAGGTACATTTTTCCTGAGCCTCGCACAGCGGGCCAACCAGGTATTTGTCGCCGTCCTCCGTAACGGCAGACATCTGTTGCTCGGCACTGCCGGTCAGGTTGACCACCCAGTCGGGCAGGCGTTCCTCGCCTTTGATCGCGTCCTGCCAGGCTTGCCGGTACTCAGGGTCCGACCCCAACAACTGGTCGGCCCGGACCTGGCCGTCATTGGCCGCCATCGCCGCTGCACTGCCACCCAGAAGCAGGGCGGCAGCCAGGGCAGTCGGGAGCATCCTGCTCATTTTCAACCTCGACCGCGTCCGAAGAAGAAGGAAGCTACGAACAGGACCAGGAAGACGATGAACAGAATCTTCGCAATACCTGTGGCAGCGCCGGCGATACCACCGAAGCCCAGAACGGCAGCGACAATGGCGATGATGAGGAAAGTGATAGCCCAGCTCAGCATGGTGTTTCTCCTTTCTTTTTCAAAACAGTCCGGCTCAGAACACCCAACGGTCCTGAGGCACGACATGTTCCAGAGTGGCCGGCGACGCGGCGTGGGTATCAGAAGGCAACGGCTCGGCTGCCTTGACGAAATTGTTTGTACGGGTCGACTGAATTTGCGCCAGCAGGGCGGTCTGCGCCGCTACCTGATCCGCAAGCCGTGCAGTCTGCAAGCTGTAATAAAACAGCCCGGCTGCCAAGGTCAGCAGCAGCGCCATGCCGAGTGTCAGCATCTGGCGCAGGGGCAGTGCGGCGACTTGCGAACGGTTGACGGATTGGCGATTCATGCCGGCTCCTCCTGCTGTAATTTTTGTTCAAACCTGAACAGGTAATTGCAGCCTGCATGCCAGCCTGCCGAATAAAATAAAATCCTTAAAAATCAATAGCTTATATAAGCGGCGTAGTGCACCTGAGGACGTATCCTGCACGATGGCACCCAAGCGCTCGTGCGAATTGCACGATCAGCCCTCGACCTTGGATGCTATTTTGAGCATGTCGGCATCCACCCCGCGCACGCCGATGATCTGGCGGGCGATCTCCTGGGCGATGGTCTTCTGCTCTGCACTGACGACTTCACCCGACAGCCGCACCATGCCTTCTTCACTGGCTACCTTGAGGTTCAGGCCATCCAGATTGCGACTGAAGCGGTAGCTGTTCTGGATCTTGTCGACGATCCAGCTATCACTGGGTTGCGGCCCGGTTGGCGCCCCGACCGGGGTTTCCCTGGCCTTGGCCATGGCAGCTGTATCAAGGCTGACAAGGTTGTTGACCAGGTGCACTCCATCGGTGGTCCGTGCCACCACACCCGCCAGTTCCTTGGCCTCGACACTGTCGACCCTGCCGCGAAGCGTCACCACGCCTTCACTGCTCTGGACTTCTATAGGCGCTTTCTCAGTGGTACGGCTCCACAACAGCCGTGCACGAATCACTGCTGCCAGGGTGGCATCCTCCAGGCGCTGGGCGTAGGCACGCAGCTCCAGCGGGCGCTCCACCAACTGGGCATTGACCTGCAGCTGGTTATCCACCTGCTCGATGCCCCGGGTGGCCAAGGCAACATGTTCGGCCAGTTGGCGTTCGACGTCGTTTTCTACCTCGCCGACAAGCCGCGCCTGTTTGCCCTCCACTTCGACCTTGATGCGGAACGGGTTGAGCATGCGGTTTAACGAAAGGGCGGTTTGCAGCGCGCCTTCAAGGCGGGCGTCTTGCACCGGGTCGGCAAACGCCGGGTTGATCAAGGGCAGCAAAACAGCAGCCACAACGGCTGTACGAAAGGAAGTGGACATGGCGAAGCCTCCTTTTTGTAGGCAAAAGCTGAAAATCGTCGCAACCAATGTGCCACCGCATGTCTCTAAGCAAATCATCGGAATATCGCGGCGTTCCGCCGTTATTTGGCCATTGGCTAGCATGCAAAGGACAGAATCCTTCAGAATTGACCATGCAACTTGCCCGATTTTTCCCACACTAATTGAAGATCTACCCTAAGGAGCGCAGGAAAATGGAATCAGCCCAGGACAACCAAGGCCGCATTCTGCTGGTGGATGACGAGTCCGCGATCCTGCGCACCTTCCGCTATTGCCTCGAGGACGAGGGCTACAGCGTGGCGACGGCAAACAGCGCGACTCAGGCCGAATCCTTGCTGCAGCGTCAGGTGTTCGACCTGTGTTTCCTCGATTTACGCCTGGGGGAAGACAACGGCCTCGACGTGTTGGCACAAATGCGTATTCAGGCGCCTTGGATGCGGGTGGTAATTGTCACCGCGCACTCGGCCATCGACACGGCCGTCGACGCCATCCAGGCCGGCGCCGCCGATTACCTGGTCAAGCCCTGCAGCCCGGACCAGTTGCGCCTGGCCACCGCCAAGCAGCTGGAAGTGCGTCAGCTTTCGGCGCGCCTGGAAGCCCTGGAAGGCGAAGTGCGCAAACCCAAGGACGGCCTCGACTCGCACAGCCCGGCGATGATGGCGGTGCTGGAAACCGCCCGCCAGGTCGCCACCACCGACGCCAACATCCTCATCCTGGGCGAGTCGGGTACCGGTAAGGGCGAGTTGGCCCGGGCCATCCACGGCTGGAGCAAGCGCGCGCGCAAAGCCTGTGTGACCATCAACTGCCCGTCGCTGAACGCCGAACTGATGGAAAGCGAGCTGTTCGGCCACACCCGCGGGGCCTTCACCGGCGCCAGCGAAAGCACCCTGGGGCGGGTCAACCAGGCTGACGGTGGCACACTGTTCCTCGACGAGATCGGCGATTTCCCGCTGACCCTGCAGCCGAAACTGCTGCGCTTCATCCAGGACAAGGAATACGAGCGTGTGGGTGACCCGGTCACCCGCCGCGCCGATGTACGTATTCTGGCCGCGACCAACCTCAACCTCGAAGAGATGGTGCGCGAAAGCCGCTTCCGCGAAGACCTGCTGTATCGCCTCAACGTCATCACCCTGCACCTGCCGCCCCTGCGCGAGCGCAGTGAAGACATCCTCACCCTGGCTGACCGCTTCCTCGCCCGCTTCGTCAAGGAATACTCCCGACCGGCCCGGGGTTTCAGCGATGAAGCCCGTGCGGCCCTGCTCAATTACCGCTGGCCCGGCAACATTCGCGAACTGCGCAACGTGGTGGAGCGGGCGAGCATCATCTGCCCGCAGGAGCGTGTCGAAATCAGCCACCTGGGCATGGGCGAGCAACCTGCCGGCAACGCCCCGCGGGTGGGCGCCGCGCTAAGCCTGGATGAGCTGGAGCGCGCCCATATCGGCGCCGTGCTGGCCGCCAGCGACACGCTGGACCAGGCCGCCAAGACCTTGGGCATCGATGCCTCAACGCTGTACCGCAAGCGCAAGCAGTACAACCTGTGAAGTGGCCACCCATGAAGCTGCGCACGCGGCTGTTCCTGAGCATCTCGGCGCTGGTCACGGTGGCCCTGCTCGGGCTGCTGCTGGGCCTGGTCAGCGTGCTGCAGATGGCCACGGTGCAGCAACAACTGGTGCGCGAGACCACCCACGCCCTGGAAGTGGGGCTCAAGTTGCGCCAGAACCTGGGCGAGCAGCTTACCCTGATTCTCGACGAAGGCACCGCCCCGGAAAACCTGCGGCTGCTGCAGGAAAACTTCCAGGGCTTGCTCAACCAAGGGTTGGAACAAGGCGGCGAGCGCACCGGTTTCAGCAAGGCCAGCAGCCACTACCAGACCTTTCTCCAGGCTTACCGGGACAGCCCCGCGCCGGCTCGCAGCATGGCCGCCGATCAACCGCTTGGGGCCGCGTTCAACCAGGTTCGTACCGACCTGATCGATTCCCACAAACAGGCCCTGGACCTCATCACTCGCAACGAGGAAAACAGCCGTGATCAGGCCCTGCTGGTCAGCGGTGTGCTCGGCCTGATGGGCCTGGTGGTGCTGGTACTGGGTTTTATCACTGCGCACAACATCGCCCGGCGCTTCGGCCAGCCGATCGAAGCCTTGGCCAAAGCCGCCGACCAGCTGGGCAAAGGCAATTTCGACGTCACCCTGCCGGTCACCCAGGCGTCCGAACTGAACCAGCTGACCCGCCGCTTCGGCCTCATGGCAGATGCCTTGCGCAAGCACCAGGCCACCAATGTCGATGAACTGCTGGCCGGCCAGCAGCGCCTGCAGGCCGTGCTCGACAGCATCGACGATGGCTTGCTGATCATCGACCGCCAGGGCCGCCTGGAGCACCTCAACCCGGTAGCCCATCGCCAACTGGGCTGGAATGACAGCCGGGTTGGCAGCAGCCTGGCCGAAGCCCTGCAGCGACCAGAGCTGGAACACCAGCTGCGCCAGGTGCTGCGCGGCGGCAGCCTGGACCGTGCGCCAGACGACCTGAGCATCGAGGTCGACGAGGAAACGCGCCTGCTCACCTATAGCCTGACCCCGGTCAGCCACCCGCAAGGCCCGATCCTTGGCGCGGTGATGGTGCTGCATGACGTAACCGAACAGCGCGCGTTCGAGCGCGTGCGCAGCGAATTCGTACTGCGTGCCTCACACGAGCTTCGCACCCCGGTCACCGGTATGCACATGGCCTTCGGCCTGTTGCGCGAGCGGGTCAAGTTTCCCGCCGAAGCGCGGGAAAACGACCTGCTGGAAACCATCGGCGAGGAAATGCAACGCCTGACCCAGCTGATCAACGACCTGCTCAACTTCAGCCGCTACCAGAGCGGGCTGCAGAAGCTCGAGCTGGCGCCTTGTGCCATCGACGAGTTGCTGGAGCGCGCGCAGCTGCGCTTTGACCAGCAGGCGGCGCACAAGCAGATCGAGTTGATCAATGCCCTGGAGCCGCCGCTGCCGCGCATCCAGGCCGACGTTGCGCAACTGGACCGGGTACTGGACAACCTGTTGCACAATGCCATCCGCCATACCGCCAACGGCGGGCGCATTCGCCTGCATGCCCGGCGCCATGCGGAGCGGGTGATCATCAGCGTGGAAGACAATGGCGAAGGCATTGCCTATGGACAGCAGGGGCGCATTTTCGAACCCTTCGTGCAGGTAGGCCGCAAGAAGGGTGGCGCGGGGCTGGGGCTGGCGTTGTGCAAGGAGATCGTGCAGTTGCACGGCGGGCGCATGGGCGTGTTTTCCCGGCCAGGGCAGGGCACGCAGTTCTATATGGCACTGCCGGTATGAGTTTCTCCTGTGCCGGCCTCATCGCCGGCAAGCCAGCTCCCACAGGGATAGCGCCGCACTTGGCAGCTGTGCGGTACCTGTAGGAAATTCCATGGGCTTTGGCAAGTTGCATCAGGGCTGACAGGTGCTTGCCGCTAGGTGTGCAGGGCCTGTGAGCCCAGATGCGATCCCTGTGGGAGCTGACTCAATGCTCGACCCGCCGCGGCAGCTGCCCGCGGGTCACCAGCTCGGCGAATTGCCGGGCGTTCAATGGCCGGGCAAACAGCCAGCCCTGGCCATAGTTGACCCCTTCGCTGTTCAGCAGCACCGCCTGGTCCTCGCACTCGATGCCTTCGGCAATCACCCGCAGGTGCAGGTCATGGGCCATGCGGATGATATGCGGGGCGACACCGCTGCTGGCGGCATCATGCCCTAGCGCATCGATGAACGCCTTGTCGATCTTCAGGCAGTCCACCGGCAGGGTTTGCAGGTATGCCAGGCTGCAATAGCCAGTACCGAAATCATCGATCAGCACCTGGTGCCCAACGGAACGCAGCGCCTGCAGGTTATCGCGGGCGACCACCACGTCGATCAGGCCGCGCTCGGTCACTTCGAAGGCAATCTGGGTTGCCGATACCCGGTGAAGCGCCAACAGGCGCGCCGCCACCCGGCCAATCCGCGGCACCATCACATCGCACGCCGCCAGGTTTACCGAGATGTACAACTTGGGGTGCGAGCGCAGCAGCTGCCCCAGCTGCTCGAGCACGCGCTGCAGCACAAAGTCGGTGATCTGCCGAATCTGCCCGGTGTTTTCAGCCAGCGGGATGAACAGGTCCGGGCTGGTCAGGGTGCCGTCCGGGCGGCGCCAGCGCACCAGTGCTTCGGCCCCCACGCAGCGCCGGCTGTCGAGCTCGAAAATCGGCTGATACAGCACCTGCAGTTCTCCACGACGCAAGGCGTGCTGCAGTTCCGAGCTCATCGAGCGCCGTTGCAGGATCAACTGCAACACCAGCCAGCCAATGCAACAGGCCGCGAGCACGCTACCGGGGAACAGCAGCCAGAGCATGCCGTTCATTCTCAGCGGCAGGCTTGCCCGCGGCGCAATCAGTACCAGCTGGTAATCCGGTGACTTGGTGGGCATGCGGTAGATCAGTCGATCGCTGAGTTCGAGCAGCGACTTGTCGCTGTTGGACCAGGCCGAGGGCGGCGGCCACACCTGTGGCGGGCCCAGCACGGGGATGGCGCGCGCGCCGTTGTCCAGCACCACTACCAGGCTGCCGCCCGGTGGCAGGTCCACCACATCGGTCAGGTGCCCACGGGATGTGGAAACCAGAAATTTGCCCCGACCCAGCATCAGTGCCGCCAGGTTCTCGTTCGGTTCGGTGGTGGTATTAAGCCAGTAGCTGTATGTCGGGCCCTGGATATCGGGGGCCCGCAGCGGCACGAACGCGCGCTCGTCACCCCGGTTGGAGCAGGCCACATCGCCATCTACATAGGCGGCTTCATAGATGAAGCGAGAACTCAGGCCGACTTGCTGCAAAGCCGTCAGCATTGCCGGGCTGCAGCCCCGCAAGGGCTGCGCCTGCAAAACATCCACGCCTTCGCGCAACTGGCCGAACACCTGCTCGAGGCGATCGAGAAACCGCTCGCCCTGGGCATTCATCTGTTCGCTTTCACTTTGCTTCATCTGTTGCAAGGCAATGCCGATGCTGGCAGACAGCAACAGAGCGGCGCTGGCCAATGCTGCCAAGGTGGCCAGCATCCAGGGGCGGTAGAAAATTTGGCGCAGCAAGGTGATGAGTGCTGACATCAAAGGCATCCAGTTGATTACTAAGGTATAGCAACTGAATCAATAATCACCCTCACCGTTTAGCGCCTCGCTTGGGCTGCTGCCGGCTCAACGCATCCGGTTGAGCACCTGCAACATCGCAGCGGTCTGGGCGTCAGGCATGCCGTCGAAGCGTTGTGGGCGGAAACGCATCTGGAACGCTGCAAGCGTATGGCGGGTGGCCACATCCAGCACCCCAGTCTGCTCGATGGCGTAGCCAAACCGGCGCAGCTCCTGCTGGTACCAGCCAATGCCTGGTGGGTTGACGCTGAAGTAAGCCTGCTGGCGTGCCACGGCATTGGCGTCCGGCCAGACACCCAGCCCGGCATCTGCCAAACGCTTCCAAGGGAACAACGGGCCTGGGTCCAGCTTGCGCGACGGAGCAATGTCGCTGTGGCCGATGATGTGCCGTGGTTCGATGTTGTTGCGCTTGACGATGTCCTTGAGCAGCGCGATCAGCGACTGCACCTGGGCCTCGCTGTAAGGGTGCCAGACCCGACCACTCGGCGTTTCGGTGAACCCCGGGTTGACGATCTCGATACCGATCGACGAGGAGTTCAGCCAGGTGCGCCCCTGCCATTGGCTATCACCGGCATGCCAGGCGCGGCGGCTTTCATCCACCAGTTGGTAGACCGTCGCCGGACCATCGCCGATCAGGTAATGGCTACTGACCTCACCCTGGGTAAGCAAGGCGAGGGAGCGCTCCAGCGAGGCATTGGTGTAATGCAGGACAACGAACTGGATGCGGTTGTCGTGGTTGGCGGAAGGGTGGCTGCGGTCTATCCGCAGGCCCGTGGAGCAACCTGCTACAAACAGCAGCAGCAAGGAAATCAGGGTTTTTTTCAGCGTGGAAAACACGTCGGTGGCCTCAGCGTATGAGCGCTACAGTATAACGTGCTGGCCGAGGGCGCGCTTGCCACGGGCCAGCCGCTTTGGGTCAACCCTGCTCGACGCGATTGCGCCCCTGCTCCTTGGCCCGGTACAACGCCGCATCGGCGCGTTTCAGCACCTGATCGCCGCGCTCGCCCGAACGGAACGCAGCCAGCCCGATGGAGGTGGTGATCACCACCCGTTCGCCCTTGAAGTGGAACGGGCATGCCTCGACGGCTGCGCGCAGCACCTCGGCCATCTGGGCGGCGGCGGCTGGCGGCGTCTGTGGCAGCAGCAGGACAAACTCCTCGCCGCCAAAGCGGGCGATGAAGTCACGGCCGCGCAAGCGCTTGCGCAGTTGGTCGGCGACAATCTTCAACACCTTGTCCCCGGCCAGGTGCCCGTAGCTGTCGTTGATGCGCTTGAAATGGTCAAGATCGAGGATCGCCATCGCCAGATGGCCGCCGTTTTCCTGCCATTCGAGCATTTCGCGTTCAACTCGTTCGCTCCAGGCCGCACGGTTAGGCAAGCCGGTAAGCGGGTCGAGCAAGGCTTTCTGGCGCTGCTCCTCGAGGTGCTCACGGTAGCCCAGCGCTTCTTGCTCCATGTTCGCCACCCGCTCCGACAACCCATGCAGGCGCCCCGCCAGTTCCAGCTCGCGGCGGTCACGTTCGTGCTTGTGCTCGTCCATGGTCACCAACAGGCCTTCCAGGCGGTTTTCCAGAATGTGCTTCAGGCTGTCCACGTCGGCGGCACCCTGCACGCTGCTCTGCAGGCCGTCGACGTGCTCACGCAGCTGCGTATCCAGCTCACGCGCAGCGCTACTGTTGTCAGCGTGGCCGGCGCTGGCCTCTTGCAGATGGCTCTGAAAACCCTCAAGGCGTTCGTTGATCTGCTGCAGGTAGGTTTCGAATTCGTGCTGGCCGCTGTCGTTGATTGCCAGCAGCAGCACTGCCAGGTCATCCAGTACCGGAATCAGCTCATACCAGTTCAAACCGCGGGCGACCCGCTCGCGCATTTCCAGGGCCTGGGCCTTGTGCCGCTCGGGCAAGCTGAGGTCGTCAAGCAGGCCGATCAAAGTCTGCTCGATGTGCGCGGCAACCTGACTGTACGGCGGCTCCACCGCGTAGGGCAGGGCGTAGGGCCCGTCTTCACCGAAGGTTTCTTCGAGGGTTGATAGAGGCTCTGCCGAAGGTTCGTCGTCGGCGCCAATCTGTAGCGCTGGCACTTCTGCCTGTGACGGCTGCGACTGCGAGGCTGACGGCATCTCCACCGACTCGATCAATGCCGGGCCTGCTGGCTCCAGCTCGGGGTCGCGGGTAACGACCAGCGCTTCTGCGGGGGCTGAGGGGGCGGGCAGTGGCTGAAGCACATCGACGTCTTCGGGCTGCAATACCCCGATATTGGCTGGTGTGGCCTGGGGATGTGTGTCGGCAGCAGCCGGCACCACCGTTGCCAGTTCTGCCTCACCTTGGCCGTCGTCCTCGCGGCTGCCGAACAAGCGCTGCAAAAAACCAGGCCGGGCTTCCTCCTCCGGCTTGCCGAGGGCGGACAACGCGCGACCCTGCAAGCCGCTCAATTCGCCCAGCAACGGCGGCAGGTCGCGTGACTGGGCAACCCCGCCGTCGAGCTTCTTCGCCAGCTTTTTCAGGGGCCGGGAGATATCGTTGGGCAGCGGCAGGCCTTGCAGCTGGCCCACCAGTGCGGTCAACGCATCGCCGACCTGGTGCATGCGGTTTTCCCGGCGCTGTTCAGAGTCCAGCACGGCTTTTTCAAGGCGCGGGATCAACCCGGCGAGGCCGGCGTCCATGTTGTCGCTGCGGATGACCTCGCGCATTTCCTTCATGCACTCGTCCACCACCTTGTCACTGCCTTCGGCAGCCAGGGTGCTGCGCACCAGGCCGCGACGCAGCAGGTCGAGACGGGCGTCCCAGCGGCGCTCCAGCTTTTCCTGCTGCTCGATGCTCTTGAGGTATTTCTCTTTCCAGCGCTCAGCGTCTTCAGTCATGCCCGGGTCCGCAAACGGTGATGGCAATTAGCTCAAAACCGGCAGCGTATCCACAGTCAATGCATCAGGCAATCGAATCTCGACGGCAACGGGAAGGTGGTCTGAAATTGGCTGCGCCAACACCTCGACACGCTCCAGCGTGAGGCTTGGGCTGAGCAGGATATGGTCCAGGCAACGCTGTGGTCGCCAACTCGGGAAGGTGGCTTCGACCTGAGGCGCGATCAGGCCCAGGTCGCGCAGCGGCGAGTGCTGCAGCAGGTCGGTGGCATGGGTATTCATGTCGCCCATCAGCACCTGATGGCGGTAGCCGCCGATCAGCTCACGAATGTAGCCCAGCTGCAGGGCGCGGGTCTTGGCGCCCAGTGCCAGGTGCATCATCACTACGATCAGCGCATCTTCGCCCTCGCCAAACCGCACCAGGATCGCACCGCGGCCAGCCGGGCCCGGCAACGGGTGGTCTTCGAGCAGTTGCGGCTTCAGGCGGCTGAGCACGCCATTGCTGTGCTGGGCGAAACGGCCGAGGTTACGGTTGAGCTGCTGATACCAATAGGGGAAGGCGCCCAGATGAGCCAGGTGTTCGACCTGGTTGATGTAGCCCGACCGCATGCTGCCGCCGTCGGCCTCCTGCAAGGCCACCAGATCGAAGTCACCCAGCAACTTGCCGATCTTCTGCAGGTTGCCGGCCCGCCCGGTATGCGGCAGCAGGTGCTGCCAGCTGCGGGTCAGGTAGTGCCGGTAGCGCTCGGTGCTGATGCCCACCTGGATGTTGAAGCTAAGCAGCCGCAGGCGACCATCCTCGGGCAGGCCCGAGGCCTGCAGGTGATGCTCGTTGACCTGCGGCTGGTGCAGGCCAATGCCACGCGTGGTTCTGAAGCGGGGCATGGGTTACGCCGCCTACTTGGCGGCGCGCTCCTTGTCGATCAGCTGGTCGGCGACGTTCAGCACGCCTTCCGGCCCGCCAGCAGTGCCCAGGTCGAAACGGTACTTGCCGTTGACCACCATGGCTGGCACACCAGTAATTTCGTATTTTTTCGCCAGCTCTTTGGCCTTCTGTACCTGGCCCTTGATGGCGAACGAATCGAAGGTCGCGAGGAACTTGTCCTTGTCCACGCCTTGGGTTGCGAGGAAATCGGCCATGTCATTCTTGTCGGTCAGACGCTTGTGCTGGTTCTGGATGGCGTCGAACACCGCCGCGTGCACCTTCTGCTCGACGCCCATGGCCTCGAGGGTCAGGAACATCTGGCCGTGAGCGTCCCAAGGGCCGCCGAACATGGCAGGAATACGCTTGAAATTGACGTCGGCCGGAAGCTTATCGGCCCATGGATTGATGGTCGGCTCGAAATGGTAGCAATGAGGGCAGCCATACCAGAACAGCTCGACCACTTCGATCTTGCCAGGCACGGACACCGGAACAGGGTTGCTCAGCTCGATATATTCCTTGCCAGCCGTGGCAGGCTCGGCTGCCTGGACGGCAGCCATACCGAATACGCTGGCAGCGACCAGCGCAGCGCTGAGAATCAGTTTACGCATGCTTTACTCCTGAGCAGTCATGGGTCACCTCGACGCGACCTGAATTGAGACAGGCCGGGAAGGGCTCGAGTTCTGTAGTGTACCGGCAGCGGACGGAAAAAAGGGCAGCCCGGCCACCCTTTCATCATTGGCCTACAACATTAACTGAAAGTTAATGCAGTGCCCTTGACGGCCCTATCGCCGGCAAGCCGGCTCCCACAGGGATGGCGCAGGGCTTGAGGGCGGCGCGGTCCATGTGGGCGCTGGCTTGCCGGCGATAGGGCCATCACAGGCGGTCGAAAGCCTCAGTGCAGGCCCTGGATGTAGCTGGCCAACGCTTCGATATCATGGTTGCTCAGCTTGCCGGCGATGGTCCGCATGGTCATCGCATCGCCATCGTTGGTGCGCACACCCTCGCGGAACTCGGTCAACTGTTTGCTCACGTACTGGGAGTGCTGCCCGCCCAGGTGCGGGAAGCCAGCCAAGGCGATACCCGCGCCGTTCGGCGAGTGGCAGCCGGTGCAGGCAGGCATGCCTTTCTCCAGGTCGCCACCGTTGAACAGCGCACGGCCACGTTCCACCAGCTTGGGATCGGCGGCACCCACGCTGCCTTTCTGGCTGGAGAAATAGGCGGCGATGTCGGCCAGGTCCTGATCGCTGAACGCGGCCAGCATCCCGGTCATTTCCAGCACGGTACGCTTGCCGGACTTGATATCGTGCAGTTGTTTTTCAAGGTAGCGCTCGCCCTGCCCAGCCAGTTTCGGGAAGTTCGGTGCCAGGCTGTTGCCGTCGGGGTTGTGGCAGGCGCCACAGACGGCCGTCTTGGCCTGGCCGGCGGCGGCATCGCCTTTGACAGTTTGCGCAGCAGTGGCCGCACCCGCGACCCCCAGGGTCAACAGCAGACTCACGACTAGTTTGTTCATCAGCTAATCCAACACGGCTAAGGGTGAAATGTTATGTATCGGGACTGCCGCTCATCCAAAGGATGACCAAACGGTAGTCCTCGGCACTGCAGTCCATGCACAATCCACGCGGCGGCATAGCCTTGAAACCCTGATTCACATGCGCCATGAGTACCTCCATGCCTTGCGCCAGCCTTGGCT
>NZ_JABMCW010000124.1:0-14880 GCF_013179705.1 Pseudomonas sp. CM25
CGCCGGTGGCAGGTTGCGCCAGTGCAGGCGCACCAGCTTACCGCTGGCGAGGTCTTCGGCGACCGCTTCCTCGCTGGCCGTGCCAATGGCGTCGCTGGCTTGCACCACACTGCGCAGGATGGCCAGGTGTTCGGTCTGCAAGTGCGGGGCGAAGTCGCTGCGCCCGCTCAGGTTGGCCAGGCGCTTGCGAACCCCCGGGGCGAGCAGGGCGCTGGCCAGCGGGTAGCGAAAAAGGTCGTTGGTCGACAGGCTGTCCTTGCTCAGCAACGGGTGCCCCGGGCGGCAGAAGAACAGGCCCGGGCGGGGTGACAGCGGCTCGGTGTGGAAGTTGGGGTCGGCTTCGAAGAGGCGGATATCGTCGACGAAAAACTCGATCTGTTCACGGCGCAGGGCCTGGCCAAGGCGTTCGGCATTGTCCACCAGCAGCGCGGTGCGGATGCCCGGGTGGCGCTCGATGAAGTGGCGCAAAGCCTCGGGCACCAGGCGCACGGCCAGCGCCGGGCCGCTGCCGAAGTGCAGTTCGCCGGCATCGAGCTTGGTCATTTGCAGCACGTCGTTGCTCAGTTGCGCCGCGCCTTGTACCAGGCGACGGGCATGCTGCAGTACCACCAGGCCTTCGGGCGTGGGCGGCAGGGCTTTGCTGGCGCGGTCGACCAGCGGGCAGCCGAAGCTGTGTTCAAGGTTCTGGATGGCGCGGCTGAAGGCCGGTTGGGTGATGCCCATGGCCTCGGCGGCACGGACGAAACTGCGGTAGTCGGTGAGGGCGATGAAGTAGCGCAGCTGGCGGAGGTCCATGTCACGGCTCTGGGGCGGGGATCAGGGGCCTATTCAAGCGATTACTTTATATTCCGTCAAAGACGGTTTATTGATTTGGTTATATCCATTGGTTATTTATTGGGCGATTGGCCTTTCGCGGGCAAGCCCGCCAAAGGCCATCAGCTTCAAAGCAGATTCAGCGGGTAGCTCACAATCAGGCGGTTCTCATCGAACGCATTGGTGCTGAAGTCCCGGCGCATGGTGGAGTTGCGCCACTTCACCGACAGGTCCTTGAAGCTGCCCGACTGCACCACATAGGCCAGCTCGGTCTCCCGCGCCCATTCCTTGCCATCGTCCACAGCGCCGGCGGTAACGTTGTCACCCTTGATGTAGCGGTTCATCAAGGTCAGGCCCGGCACGCCGACGGTGGCAAAGTTGAAGTCATGGCGTACTTGCCAGGAACGCTCCTTGGCGTTGTCGAAGCTGGAGTTGTAGCTGTCGTTGGCCAGGGTGCCGCCGCTGGTGCCGTTGACCCGCATCCAGGCGTCGTCGCCGCTGACCTTCTGCAGGCCGACATAGAACGTGTGGCCCTGGTAGCGTGCCGAGAGCATCGCCGAGGCGGTGCGGTTGTCCAGCTTGCCGGCGCGTTCGGCGCCGTCTTCCTTGCCGATGAAGTAGCCCAGGTTGGCGCCCAGGGTCCAGTCACCCAGGGGCTGGCTGTGTACCAGGTTGAGGTACTGCTGGCGGTAGATGTCCTTGAGCTGGGCATTCCACAGGCCGACCATGGTGCGTTTGTCATTGAAGGTGTACTCGCCGCCCCCGAAGTTGAAGCGGTCGGAGGTGAACGCCGCCCGGCCGTTTAGCGACATGTCCTCCATGCTCGCGTCGTTGCGCGGGCTGTTGCCGCCGAACTGGCCGGCGTACAGGGTCAGGCCGGCGATTTCCTTCGAGGTCAGCTGGCCGCCGCGGAAGGTCTGCGGCAGCGAACGGCCATCGTCCGAGCGCAGGATCGGCAGTACCGGCATCCATTCGCCCACTTTCAGCTCGGTTTCCGAGAGCTTGGCTTTTAGCGCCACGCCCAGGCGGCCGAAGTCGTCGGCCGGCCGCCCATCGTCATGCACCGGCAGCAGGTGAGTGTTGGTGGTGCCTCTGCCGCCATCGAGCTTGACCGAATACAGGCCCAGAACGTCCACGCCGAAACCGACAGTACCCTGGGTGAAGCCGGAGCGGGCGTCGAGGATGAAGCTCTGGGTCCATTCCTCGGCCTTGCCTTGGGCGTTGGCCGGGTCGACGAAGTTGCGGTTGATGTAGAAGTTGCGCAGGTTGAGAGTGGCCTTGGCATCCTCCATGAAACCGCCTTCGGCGGCGCACAGCGGGAACGCGCAGGACATGGCCAACAGGCCGGGCAGCAGCTGGCGTGCGGGTTGCGAAATGCTCATCTGTCGTGGATCTCTTGTTTTTATGGGTGAGCCGGTGCGCTGCAGGATGCGGCCTGCAGGGGCGGGGCTTTATTGATGAACCTGGGCAACGTTGCGTGAGGGGATGGTGCGGGGTAGGGCGGGGGTGAGGCAATTCGCCGCAAACGGTAGAGGGCGATAATCGAACGGAATGTTCCAGGTGGTTAATAGTTTGTCTGTACTGGCCCTATCGCCGGCAAGCCAGCTCCCACAGGGCCCCCACATTCATCAGGTTCTACGTGGTCCTTGTGGGAGCTGGCTTGCCGGCGATAGGGCCAGTGCAGGTAACACAAAACAAAAAGCCCACCATCAAGGGTGGGCTTTCTGCTAAACCAAGGCCTATCAGCTCTTCGGTACTTCCACCGATGCCTGCTGGTTGGCCTGCCCGGTCTGCTCATACCAGCCACCGCCCAACGCCTTGTACAGGTTGACCTCGCTGGTCAGCTGCGAAAGGCGGTCGCCGATCAGGGCCTGCTGGGCGCTGAACAGGTTGCGCTGGGCATCGAGGAAAGTCAGGTTGCTGTCGATCCCGATGCGGTAGCGGCGTTCGGCCAGACGGTAGTAGTCCTGGTTGGCTTGCACCAGATCGCGCTGGGCCTGCAGCTGCTCTTCGAAGGTCTTGCGCGCCGCCAGGCCATCGGAGACTTCCTGGAAGGCGGTCTGGATGGTTTTTTCGTACTTGGCGACGTTGATGTCCTTCTGGATCTTCGAGTATTCCAGGCTGGCCTTCAGGCTGCCGGCGTTGAAGATCGGCAGGTTGATCTGCGGCTGGAACAGCCAGGTGCCTTGACCACCGCTGAACAGGTGACCCATGTCCGGGCTCAGGCTGCCGGCGTTGGCCGTCAGGCTGATGCTCGGGAAGAACGCTGCGCGGGCGGCGCCGATGTTGGCGTTGGCAGCCTTCAGCAGGTGCTCGGCTTCCTGGATGTCCGGGCGACGCTGGAGAATGTCCGACGGCAGGCCGGCCGGGACCTTGGCCAGCTGGTCGGCGTTGAGCTCCAGCGGCTTGGCCAGGTTGGCAGGAATGCCGGTACCCAGCAGCACGGTCAGGCTGTTGACGTCCTGGGCGACAAGGCGCTGGTACTGCGAGTACTTGACCCGGGCGCCTTCGACGGCGGTGCGTGCCTGGCTGAGGTCCAGCGCCGACGCTACGCCCACTTCGTTGCTGCGACGGGTCAGGTTGTAGCTTTCCTGGTAAGTCTTCAGCGTTTCTTCGGTCAGCTTGAACAGCGCCTGGTCGGCCTGCCAGGTGTAGTAGGCGTTGGCCACGCTGGCCACCAAGGCAATCTGCGTGGAGCGACGGGCCTGCTCACTGGACAGGTAGGTTTCCAGGGCTTGCTCGGACAGGCTGCGCACCCGGCCGAACAGGTCCAGCTCATAGGCGCTGACGCCCAAGGTGGCCGAGTACTGGCTGGTGATGCCCGATTCACCGGTTTGCGACATGTTCCCCGGCACGCGCTGGCGGCTGCCGCTGCCGGTGGCCGAAACCGCCGGGAACAAGTCGGCACGCTGGATACGGTACTGCGCGCGGTAGGCGTCGATGTTCAAGGCCGCGACGCGCAGGTCGCGGTTGTTCACCAGCGAGGTCTGGATCAGCTGCTGCAGTGCCGGGTCGTGGAAGAACTGCCGCCAGCCCTGTTCGGCAGCGGCGACGTCCGCCGACTGCGTCGGCGAGTACGCAGGGCCTTGCGGCCACTGCGCAGCCGCCGGCGATTCCGGGGTCTGGTAGTCAGGGATCAGCGAGCAGCCGCCGAGAATGAAAGCGGTTACCGCCAGGGACAACAAAGACTTGGTCATTGCCCAGCCTCATAACGTGGAGTTTCAGGGGTGGCGTCTTTTTCCGGCTTTTTGCTGCCGAACAGCGACGACACAGCGACGAAGAATAGCGGTACCCAGAAGATTGCCAACACCGTCGCACTGATCATGCCGCCGATCACGCCCGTACCGATGGCATGCTGGCTGCCGGCACCGGCGCCACTGGCGATAGTCAACGGTACCACGCCGAGGATGAACGCCAGCGAGGTCATGATGATCGGGCGCAGACGCATGCGGCACGCCTCGATGGTGGCGTCATACAGGCTGCGACCTTGCTCGTGCAGCTCCTTGGCGAACTCGACGATCAGAATGGCGTTTTTCGCCGCCAGGCCGATGGTGGTCAACAGGCCGACCAGGAAGTACACGTCGTTGGACAGCCCGCGCAGGCTGGTGGCGATCAGCGCACCGATGATACCCAACGGCACCACCAGCACGACCGCGATCGGGATCGACCAGCTTTCGTACAGCGCTGCCAGGCAGAGGAACACGAACAGGATCGACAGGGCGAACAGCGCCGGCATCTGCGAACCGGAGAGTTTTTCCTCGTAGGACATACCAGTCCAGGAGTAGCCGATGCCGGTTGGCAGTTCGCCGACGATGCGTTCTACCTCGGCCATGGCTTCACCCGTACTGTAGCCCGGAGCCGGAGCACCCAGCACTTCGACCGCCTCGACGCCGTTGTAGCGCGACAGCTTCGGCGAGCCGTAGGTCCACTCGCCCTTGGCGAACGAGGAGAACGGCACCATTTCGCCCTTGCCGTTGCGCACGTACCACTTCTGCAGGTCTTCCGGGCTCATCCGCGCATTCGGTTCGCCCTGGATGTACACCTTCTTGACCCGGCCACGGTCGATGAAGTCGTTGACGTAGCTGGCACCGAGCGCGATCGACAGGGTGTTGTTGATGTCGGCGATGGTCACGCCCAAGGCGCTGGCACGTTCGTCGTCGATGGTCAGCTGGTATTGCGGCTCATCGTTCAGGCCGTTGGGGCGCACCGCCATCAGGACCTTGCTCTGCGCGGCCTTGGCCAGGAACTGGTTGCGGGCTTCCATCAGCTTGGCATGGCCGACGCCGGCGCGGTCCTGCAGGAACACGTCAAAGCCGGTGGCGTTACCCAGTTCGAGTACTGCCGGCGGGGCGAAAGCGAACACCATGGCGTCGCGGAAGCCGAAGAAGTGTTGCTGGGCGCGGGTCGACAGGTTGAACACGCTGTTCTCGGCCGAACGCTCGCCCCACGGCTTGAGCATGATGAACGCCATGCCCGAGCTCTGGCCACGGCCGGCGAAGTTGAAGCCGTTGACGGTGAACACCGACGACACGGTATCGGCCTCGTCCTTCAACAGGTACTCACGCATCTGGTCGACCACCACCTGGGTGCGCTCGGCACTGGAACCGGCCGGGGTCTGGACCTGTGCGAACAGTACGCCCTGGTCTTCTTCCGGCAGGAACGCGGTAGGGATGCGGGCGAACAGCCAGATCATGCCTACAACGATCAGTGCATAGGCCAGCAGGAACGGCACCTTGTTGCGCAGGATGGTGCCCACGCTGCGCTCGTAGCCGGTAACGCTGCGGTCGAAGTTGCGGTTGAACCAGCCAAAGAACCCGCCTTTGGCCACATGGTGCTCGCCCTTTTTCAGCGGCGTCAGCATGGTGGCGCACAGCGCGGGGGTGAAGATAAGCGCAACCAGCACCGACAGGCCCATGGCCGAGACGATGGTGATGGAGAACTGCCGGTAGATCACACCGGTGGAACCGCCGAAGAACGCCATCGGCAGCAGTACCGCCGACAGCACCAGGGCGATACCCACCAGGGCGCCCTGGATCTGCTCCATCGAACGTTTGGTGGCCTCCTTGGGCGGCAGCCCTTCCTCGGACATCACCCGCTCGACGTTTTCCACCACGACGATGGCGTCATCCACCAGCAAGCCGATGGCCAATACCATGGCGAACATGGTCAGGGTGTTGATGCTGAAGCCCGCAGCGGCCAGGATGCCGAAGGTACCCAGCAACACCACCGGTACGGTCATGGTGGTGATGATGGTGGCGCGGAAGTTCTGCAGGAACAGGTACATCACCAGGAACACCAGCACCACCGCTTCGATCAGGGTGTGGATCACGCCGCTGATCGATTCGGTGACCACCGGGGTGGTGTCATACGGGAACACCGCCTTGACCCCTGGCGGGAAGAACGGCTCCAGGTCGCTGATGGTCTTGCGCAGTGCCTTGGCAGTGTCCAGGGCGTTGGCGCCGGTGGCCAGTTTTACCGCAAGGCCCGAAGCCGGCTTGCCGTTGAACTGGGCGCTGACCGCGTAGTTTTCACCACCCAGGCCCACCTCGGCGACATCGCCCAGGCGTACTTGCGAGCCATCGCTGTTGACCTTGAGCAGGATCTTTTCGAACTGCTCGGCGGTCTGCAGGCGGGTCTTGCCGATGATGGTCGCGTTCAGCTGGGTACCCGGCATGGCCGGCAGGCCGCCGAGCTGACCGGAGGACACCTGCACGTTCTGCGCGGCGACCGCGGTCTTGACGTCGACCGGGGTCAGCTGGAATTTGTTCAGCTTGGCCGGATCAAGCCAGATACGCATGGCGTACTGGGCACCAAACACCTGGAAGTCACCCACACCTGCGGTACGCGAGATCGGGTCCTGCATGTTGGAGACGATGTAGTTGGCCAGGTCGTCCTTGGTCATGCTGCCGTCTTCGGACACCAGGCCGATCACCAGCAGGAAGTTCTTCACAGCCTTGGTGACGCGGATACCTTGCTGCTGCACTTCTTGCGGCAGCAGCGGGGTGGCCAGGTTGAGCTTGTTCTGCACCTGCACCTGCGCGGTGTCGGCGTTGGTACCTTGTTCGAACGTGGCGGTAATGGTCATGCTGCCATCGGAGTTACTTTCCGACGACACATAGCGCAGGTTGTCGATACCGTTGAGCTGCTGCTCGATCACCTGCACCACGGTGTCCTGCACGGTTTGCGCCGAGGCGCCCGGGTAGGTCACGGCGATGGCGATCGCCGGCGGCGCGATGCTGGGGTACTGGTTGATCGGCAGCTTCAGGATCGACAAGGCCCCGACCAGCATGATCACCAAGGCGATCACCCAGGCGAAGATCGGGCGATCGATAAAGAACTTCGACATGGTTTACTCCGCTTTGGCGTCTGCTTTCGCCGTGTTGGCCTGGTCGGGGCTGGCCGGCTTCTGGACGTTGGTGGCTTCGCTGACCTTGACCTCGACGCCAGGGCGCACGTACTGCAGGCCTTCGGTGATCAGGCGATCGCCCGGGTTCAGGCCTTCCTCGATCAGCCAGTCGCTGCCCAGGGTACGGTTGGCCTTGAGCTGGCGCAGTTCGACCTTGTTTTCCTGGTTGACCACCAGCGCGGTCGGCGCGCCTTTCAGGTCGCGGGTCACGCCCTGTTGCGGGGCCAGGATGGCGTTGGCGTTGACCCCGGCCTTGAGCCGCGCATGCACGAACATGCCAGGCAGCAGGGTGTGGTCGGGGTTGGGGAAGATGGCGCGCAGGGTGACCGAACCGGTGGTCTCGTCGACCGCCACTTCGGAGAATTCCAGGCGGCCTTGCTGCTTGAACAGGCTGCCGTCTTCCAGCACCAGTTGCACCGAGGCGGCGTTGTCGCCGGCCTTCTGCAGCTGGCCGCTTTCGAGGTCACGGCGCAGCTTGAGCAGCTCGGCGGTGGACTGGGTGACGTCGACGTACATCGGGTCGAGCTGCTGGATGGTGGCCATGGCGTTGGTCTGGCCGTTGTTCACCAGTGCACCCTCGGTGAACGAAGAACGGCCGATACGGCCGCTGATCGGTGCCAGCACCTTGGTATAGCGCAGGTCGATCTGGGCGCTCTTGAGCGAAGCCTCGGCCTGCAATCGTTTGGCATTGGCGTCGTCGTATTCCTGCTTGGACACCGCCTGCTCGTCGATCAGCTGCTTGTAGCGCTCGGCCAGGGAGCGGGTGGCCTGCAGGTTGGCCTGGGCATTGCCCAGCGTGGCTTCGTACACGGCAGGGTCGATCTGGTACAGCTGCTGACCTTCCTTGACGTCGCTGCCTTCCTTGAACAGGCGCTTGAGGATGATGCCGTTGACCTGCGGGCGCACTTCGGCGACGCGGTAGGCACTGGTACGCCCCGGCAGTTCCGAGGTCAGGGTGAAGGCTTGCGGCTGGATGGTCACGACGCCGACCTGAGGAGCCTGCGCCGCTGGCGCTGCTTCTTCTTTCTTGCAGCCACTGAGCAGGGTTGCCAGGGCGACGGCGGAAACCAGAGCGGTAACGGCTGGCTTGAATTGCATGAGGATCCTCGGATCGCTAGAGCAGGGAGACGCTCAAGAGTAATGGAAGAGTCTGATCTGGAAAAATTGCTATCCGGTGGATAAATAGCTTGCTAAGGAATATACTTACATTCATGGTTGTTTGTAAATACCGCTGGGTGGTACTCGGGTACTGCCACAGCCCTGATTAGCTTATCCGTGAGGCCCCCTGCAGAGGTGCCCGCGAAGCGTTCTCCCGTGCGCGCCGCGCGTTCGGGCCAGATGAGGTTGTACTGCCATGGTCCGTCGAACCAAAGAGGAAGCCCAGGAAACCCGCGCCCAGATCATCGAGGCGGCGGAAAGGGCTTTCTACAAGCGCGGGGTTGCGCGCACCACCCTGGCCGACATCGCCGAACTGGCGGGTGTGACCCGGGGCGCGATCTACTGGCACTTCAACAACAAGGCCGAGCTGGTGCAGGCATTGCTCGACAGCCTGCACGAGACCCATGACCACCTGGCGCGGGCGAGCGAAAGCGAGGACGAAGTCGACCCGCTTGGCTGCATGCGCAAATTGCTGCTGCAGGTGTTCAACGAGCTGGTGCTCGATGCCCGGACCCGGCGTATCAATGAAATCCTGCATCACAAGTGCGAGTTCACCGATGACATGTGTGAAATTCGCCAGCAACGGCAAGGTGCGGTGCTGGATTGCCATAAGGGCGTTGCCCTGGCGTTGGCCAATGCCGTGCGCCGGGGGCAGCTGCCGGGCGAGCTGGATGTCGAGCGCTCGGCGGTGGCCATCTTCGCGTATGTGGATGGCCTGATCGGGCGCTGGCTGCTGCTGCCTGACAGTTTCGATCTGTTGGGTGATGTCGAAAAATGGGTCGACACCGGGCTGGATATGCTGCGCTTGAGCCCGGCTCTGCGCAAATGACACTTTGTTAAGGATTGTGAGGGAGTGTTTCCCCCACGTATTAACGGAGGATTAAATGCGCGACGCGGGCGCCCCTAATGGCCGCGTAACTGCCGGTCTGGCAAGGCAATCGCTGCAACCAGCCCCAGTACAGCCACGGCAGCACTGGCCATCAGCAGCTGCCGGAACGTCTCCAGCAGCCGCCCCTGCGTTGCCAGGTCCACCTCGCCAGCCTTCAAGCTGCCAAGCAATGGGTTGCCCAGCAGTTCGAAGCCGCCCTGGTGCAGCAGCGTCAGCAGCAGGCTGGACATGCACGCCACACCCATGGCACCACCGAGCGAGCGGAACAGGTTGGTGGTGCTGGTGGCGACGCCAATATCCCTGCTGTCCACCGCACTTTGCGTACCCACCAGCGAGGTCGGGAACTGCAGCCCGCAGGCAATCCCGGTCAGTAACATGAACAGTGCGCTGAGCAGCGCCGACTGCGGCGGTGTCAGCGCCATGGCGAAGATGGCCAGCGGCATCAGCAGCGCCCCGGCAAGGATCTGCGGCTTGTAGCGCCCGGTTCGGCTGGTCATGCGCCCGCCGGTGAAGGCGCCCATGGGCAGCCCCATGGCCAGCGGCAGCAAATGCAGGGCGGCGCTGTCGGCGCCGGCGCCGGTGATGCCCTGGTAGCGCAAGGGCATCAGCATGGTCAGGGAAATCGACTGGAAACTGGCGAAAAAGATCACCCCCCAGCACAGCACTGCCACCCGGTTGCCGAACAGACCGAGCGGCAGCAGTGGCTCTGGGCAGCGGCGTTCATGGACGGTGAACAGCGCCAGGCCGAGCACGGCGCAAGCGAACAGCGCCAGTACGGCCGGATTGGCCCAGCTATGGCCCTGGCCGACCAGGGTGATGCCCAACAGCAAACTGCCCAGGCCAAGGATCAGCAGCACGGCGCCCACGTAGTCCACCCGGGCCTGGCGACGCTGCACCGGCAGGCCGCCCAGGGCCCGGCGGATTGCCCACAAGGCCACCAGCCCCAGCGGCAGGTTGATCCAGAACACCCAGCGCCACGACAGGTACTCGGTGAGCCAGCCGCCCAGCACCGGCCCGGCGACGCTGGCCACTGCATACATGCTGCTGAAGTAACCCTGGTAGCGGCCGCGTTCGCGCGGCGGCACGAAGTCGCCGATGATTGCCTGGCTCACCGAAACCATACCGCCTGCGCCAATGCCCTGCAGCACCCGGGCCAGCACCAGTTGCGGCATGTCCTGGGCCAGGGCGCAGGCAATCGAGGCCACCGTGAACAGGCTGATGCCGGTGAGGATCATCCGCCGACGACCGTACAGGTCACCGAGCTTGCCGTAGATCGGCACGGCTACGGTCATCGCCACCATGTAGCCGGAGATGACCCAGGCCAGCAGACCGACATCGTTGAACTGGGCCGAGATCGCCGGCAGCGAGACGGCGACGATGGTCTGGTCGAGCGCGCCGAGGAAGATCGCCAGCATCAGGGCGGTGAGCACGTTGCGCAGGGAGGTGGGCGGCAGGGCGGCGGTCACGGGTTTACCTTGTCTGTGTTTGGCTGCTTCTTCACGGGCTTGCCGGCGAAGAACCCACGAATTGTAACCTGAGTTAGGTAGCTTCCTATGTACTATCTGCATCCCCTATGCAAGATCGGCATTGGCGCATTCATCCAGTGCTGCATGGCCGCGTGATATCGTTGGTATGCCACAGCGGCTGAAATCCGGGGCCTGCACCAGCTTGGTGCAACAATATGCCGCAGGTTTTCCGCCCGTTGTCTCCCACACCTTTTATTCCTCTGCCTGCATGTCGAGCATGACCGCCCGGAACGCGTCGGTTGGAACAGGCCAGGTAGACCCGATTACAGGGGTCGGTAGTTACCGTTCAAATTTCAACTTACATTGCGGAGTGATCATGCCCAAGGCTTCCCATCAAGATCTGCGTTTTGCCTTCCGCGAGCTGCTCGCTTCAGGTTCCTGTTTCCACACCGCATCGGTATTCGACCCGATGTCGGCACGCATTGCCGCAGACCTGGGCTTCGAGGTCGGCATCCTTGGCGGTTCCGTCGCGTCGTTGCAGGTGCTGGCCGCGCCGGACTTCGCCCTGATCACCCTCAGCGAGTTCGTCGAACAGGCCACTCGTATCGGCCGGGTAGCGCAGCTGCCGGTGCTGGCTGACGCCGACCATGGCTATGGCAACGCGCTGAACGTGATGCGCACGGTCACCGAACTGGAGCGCGCCGGTGTGGCTGCGCTGACCATCGAGGACACCCTGCTGCCTGCCCAGTTCGGCCGCAAGTCGACCGACCTGATCCCGGTCGAGGAAGGCGTGGGCAAGATCCGTGCGGCGCTGGAGGCGCGGGTCGATTCCTCGCTGTCGATCATTGCCCGCACCAACGCTGGCGTGCTCAGCACCGAAGAAATCATCGTGCGCACCCAGAGCTACCAGAAGGCCGGCGCCGATGGCATCTGTATGGTGGGTGTGAAGGACTTCGAGCAGCTGGAAAAGATCGCCGAGCACCTCACCGTGCCGCTGATGCTGGTCACCTATGCGAACCCGAACCTGCGCGACGACGAACGCCTGGCACGCCTTGGCGTGCGCATCGTGGTAGATGGCCATGCCGCCTACTTTGCCGCGATCAAGGCCACGTATGACTGCCTGCGGCTGCAGCGCGGCCAGCAGAACAAATCGGAAAGCCTGAGCGCTACCGAGCTCTCGCACACCTACACCCAGCCTGAGGACTACATCCGCTGGGCCAAGGAATACATGAGCGTCGAAGAGTGAGCGGCCGGGGGGCCGTCAACTCAACGGACGGCGCTCAAGGTTGCGCTGTGAGGCACGCAATGTGCCTGCTCGCAACTGGCGGCGGCGCTGGGCTGGCTGCGCAGCAGCTCGGCGCGCCAGCAGGCTGAGCCGTAGAGCCCTGCGACTGCAGTCAGGGCCATGACAAGGGCGACTCTTCTTGATTTGATGCCCATGGTGCTCACCTCCTGGTACAGCGATAGGTGATACCAAGAAGCATAGTCTATACGTTGACATGCACCGGCCTCATCGCCGGCAAGCCAGCTCCCACAGGTACGCCATCGCAGCCAAAGCCAGCGCTATACCTGTGGGAGCTGGCTTGCCGGCGATGAGGCCACTATGTCCATTACAAATCGCGGTCCCACTCCGGCTCGTCCTGAAACCGCTGTACCAGAAAGTCCAGCATGCTGCGCAAGGTGGCCGGCATGTGCTTGCGCGAGGTGTACACGGCATTGAGACTCAGCTCGCGCGGCTTGGCTTGTGGCAGCAGGCGCACCAGCACACCTCTGCGCAGGGCCTCGGCGGCCTGGTAGGTGGGCAGCAGGGCGATGCCGGCGCCGGCCAGCGCGGCTTTCTGCAGGGTCATCGCCTCGTTGGCACTGATGTTCCCCGCCACCGGCACCGCGACCTGCTGGCCGGCCACCTCGAATTGCCAGAGGCTGTGCCCGAAGTAGGCATGGGTCAGGCAGTTGTGTCGGCTCAATTCCTCGACCCGTTGCGGCGTGCCATGCTCGTGCAGGTAGGCCGGTGCCGCGCAGACCACCGAACGGCACACGGTCAGGCGCCGGGCGATCAGGTTGGGGTCCAGGTCGTTGCTGGTGCGGATTGCCAGGTCGATGCGCTCATCCACCAGGTTGACGGTGCGGTCGAGCATCTGCAGTTCCACCTTCACCCCAGGGTAGCGGCGCACATAGGCAGCCACTGCATCCGCCAGCTGTGCCTGGCCGAAGGAGGTACTGACGCTGATACGCAGTGCGCCTTTCGGCGCGTCATCTGGCTGCTGCACCGCCGCCTGCAGGTCACCGGCCAGTTCCAGCAATTGCCGGCAGCGCGGCAAGGTTTCCTGCCCGGCAGCGGTGAGGCTGAGCTTGCGGGTGGTGCGCTGCATCAGCCGGGCGCCCACCCACGCCTCCAGCTCGGCCAGGTAACGCGACACGACGGGGCGAGAAAGCTGCAGCTGATCAGCCGCCGCCGACTGGCTGCCCAGGTCGACGACGGTGACGAAAACGCGCATGGCGTTGAGACGGTCCATGATTTGCCCGGTTTCAGAAATAAACTATGTTGCAGCATCGCATTTTTTGTCACGGATCTGGCAACTAAGCTGTAGGGCATTGCTCATCTGAAGGCGTTGCCCATGTCTCTGTTCACCCCTTTGCGTGGCCTGCTGCTGGCCTGTGTAACCCTGGCCGGCCCGGTGCTGGCCGCCGAACCCTTGCAGCTGGAGGTCTACAACCCCGGGCACGCGGCGATTTTCCCGGTCAGCTCGGTGATCGTCAGCGGCCAGCACGACGCCGTGCTGGTCGATGCCCAGTTCGGCAAGGCCCAGGCGGAGCAGCTGGTACAGCGCCTGCGGGCCAGTGGCAAATACCTGGCCAGCATCTACATCAGCCATGGCGACCCGGACCACTACTTTGGCCTCCACACCCTGACCCAGGCCTTCCCCGATGCCAAGGTGCTGGCCTCGGCGGCCACCGTTGCGCACATTCGCCAGACAATGGATGCCAAGCTGGCGTACTGGGGGCCGCAGATGGGTGCGGACAAACCGGTAAGGCTGGTGGTGCCGCAGGTGCTCGAGGGCCACAGCCTGACCCTGGAAGGGCAGGCCCTCGAGGTGGTCGGCCTGGATGGCCCGCAGCCGGATCGCAGCTTTGTGTGGATCCCGTCGATCAAGGCGGTGGTGGGTGGCGTGGTGGTGTCCGAGCATATTCATGTATGGATGGCCGACACGCAAACGGCCAGGTCGCACGCCGACTGGCTTGGCACCCTGGCGCACATCGAAGCGTTGGCGCCGCGCACGGTCATCCCGGGCCACTACCTGGGCGATAGCAGCCGCTCGCTGAAGGCCGTGCGCTTTACTGCCGACTACATCCGTGCTTTCGATGCCGAAACCGCCAAGGCGAAAGATGCTGGCGCGTTGATCAAGGCGATGAAGCAGCGTTACCCGGGCCTGGCCGATGAAAGCTCGCTGGAGCTGGGGGCCAAGGTCGCCAAGGGCGAAATGAAGTGGTAATTCCGTTCAACTGATGGAGAGTATCCCATGAGCAAGATTGCAATCATCGGTGCCACTGGCCGCGCTGGCAGCCAGTTGCTGGAAGAGGTCCTGCGCCGTGGTCACAGCGTGCTGGCCATTGCCCGCGACCCTTCGAAGCTGCAGGGGCGTGACGGGGTGACCGTCATGGCACTGGATGCCAAGGACAGCGCGGCCCTTCAAGCGGCAGTGGCGGGTGTGGACGCGGTGCTGAGCGCGGCGCATTTCTCCACCATGGAGCCGCAGGCCATCATCGAACCGGTCAAGCGCGCCGGGGTCAAGCGCCTGCTGGTGGTGGGCGGTGCCGGCAGCCTGTTGCTGCCGTCGGGGCTTCGGGTAATCGACAGCCCGGACTTCCCGGAGGCGTACAAGGCCGAGGCCACTGCCGGGGTGCGTTTTCTGGAGGCGTTGCAGCGCGAGCCGAACCTGGACTGGACGTTCCTCTCACCGTCGGCGGAGTTCGTTGAAGGGGCGCGCAGCGGGCACTACACGTTGGGCAAGGACCATCTGCTGATCGGTGCGGATGGCAAGAGCTGGATCACCTTTGCCGACTATGCGATTGCCATGCTGGATGAGCTGGAGAAGCCGCAGCATTCACGTCAGCGGTTCACAGTCGGCTATTGAGTTGCCTTCTTC
>NZ_JABMCW010000125.1:0-14693 GCF_013179705.1 Pseudomonas sp. CM25
CAACAAAGCCGATCACAAGTACATGGCGCTGGGCATCATGGCCGGGTTGCTTAGCATCCCGATCAGCATCGTGTTCATCGCCATGGGCATGCAGGCGATGGGCCTGGGCGTGCGCCCGGATATCGCCACGGCAGGCGCGGCCACCCAGGCGCTGCACTTTACCTTGCCGACCCTGCTGCGCAACCTGTCGCCGCTGATCCTGTTCTGTGTGGCGCTGGCTGCTGCGCTGCGTTATTTCCCCAACCTCATGGTCAGCCTTTTCCTCAAACTGGGGCAGCTGATGTATGCGGCGGTGACCCTGGTACTGGTGGCCTCGATCGTCGAGTATTTCACCGGCGCGTTCACCTCGCTGTTCGGTGGCTGGGGTTTTGCGCCGATCATTGCCGACAAGGCCGACCAGTTCCGCGCCCTGGAAATAGCCGGCTATGTCGGGATCATGCTCTGCGGTGCGTTCCCGATGGTCTACCTGATCAAGCGTTTCCTGTCGCGGCCGATCGAAACGGTGGCGTCGAAACTCGGCCTGTCGCCCGTGGGCGCGGCCGGTGTCCTCGCAGCTTCCGCCAATATACTGGCAATGTTCCGCCTGGTGGCCGACATGCCGCCCAAAGACAAGGTGCTGGTGATCGCCTTTGCCGTGTGCGCGGCGTTCACCTTCGGTGACCACCTGGCCTACTCGGCCAATTTCCAGCCCAGCCTGATCGGGCCGTTGATCATCGGCAAGCTCGCCGGTGGCCTGCTGGGCATGCTGCTGGCTTACTGGCTGGCGGTACCGAAGGCCCTGGAGCTGGGGCGGCAGGAAGAGGAAGACGGTGTGCTGCCGGCCAGCGTACCGTTGCACTGACAGGGCCAGGCATCGTTCAATGTCGCTCGGGCTGGTACAGCCGGGCGGCATTCGCGTTTTCACCTATCACTGCACAGGCCATCGCAATGAACAGCGACAACGCCAACCGCCTGGGCGCGGTCATTCACGCTATTGGCAGCGACGCATTGGGCCCGGCCCTCGACATGGCGCTCAAGAGCGGGGTCGATTTCGACATGAGCTGCGCCTACCTGTTTCGCTTCAACCAGCCCGCATTGCTGGTTCATGACGGCTACCACAAGCGCGTGGCCGAACGGACGCTCAAGGCTTACCTGCGTGGCGGTTACCTGCTGGACCCGTTCTACGTCGCCTGCACCAACAACCACCCGGCCGGTTTGTGGCGCATGAGCGAGCTGGCCCCGGACAGCTTCTTTGCCTCGGGCTTTTCCATTTCTCACGACATCCATCCCTGCGTCTCCTCGCACCATGGCAGCCTGATCGAGGAGATCGGTTTCATCGTGCCGGTAAGGCCGCGAACCGCCTTGGTCTACTCGCTGATGCGTGGCCTGGACAAGGGCGCCTTCGAGGCCGCAGAAGCGCAACGGCTGGCTGCATTGACGCCGGTGATCGAAGCCATATTCAGCCAGCACCTGCGCCTGGCCCATGCCGATGAGCTGGCCGACCCGCAGGATTCGGACAGCCAGCTGGAGGATGCCTTCGTCGATATTCTCCAGGGCCACCTGACTGAAACCCAACGGCATGTGGCCAAGCTGATTCTGCAGGGCCACAGCAGCCAGTCTATCTCCCGTGTACTGGGGATTTCGGAGGGCACGGTGAAGGTGCACCGCCACAATATCTGGCAGCGGCTGGGCATCGCCGGGAATGCGGAGCTGTTCCGGTTGTTCATCAACTATCTGGTCAAGCAGTAAGCGGAGCCGTGCCAACCGGCTGGTCGGGCTGCTTACGCTCCAGGCTGTAGTCCTTTTCCCAAAGCCTCCTGAAGCTATTGAATGGCGAGCGGTCGCCCTCTAGCCTTGAGCTGAATCAGGAGGTATCGTATGTACAGATGTAAATACGGAGCGGCCCATGTTCTTTGAGTGGGACGATGCCAAGAACCATATCAACATCCGCAAGCATGGAATCGACTTCAGCGATGTTCCGGAGATGTTCAATCACCCGATGCTGATACGCCGCGATGACAATCCCGGCCTTGGCGAGGAACGCTGGGTCTGCCTGGGCTGGCTGAAGTGCTTGATAGGCGTAGTCGTGTATACGGAGAGGCGTGGTGATGTCATTCGAATCATCTCTGCGCGTAAAGCCACCAGGTGGGAGGCCACTCACTATGACCAAAACATCGAAAACTGACTGGAGCCGCTTGGCTCGGCAGGACGACCAGGCTATTGATACCTCGGATATCCCTGAGCTGAATGACGATTTTTTTCGGGAGGCCGAGCTGCGAGTTCCAGCCAAGCAGACGGTGACCATTCGCCTGGATACTGATGTCCTCGCCTGGTTCAAAGATCAGGGGGGCGGCTACCAGACCCGGATCAATCAGTTGCTGCGCCAGTATATGCAAGCCCAGCAGAAGCTACGCTGAGTTTTGCTGCCAGCGCCAAACCGGCTGGTATCGTCGGCCTCAAGTGCGTGAGTCATGGCAGCGGGACAGATACGTAGTCGCGCTTTTTTGGAACACCGCTCCTACTGGTGGGTCCCACCCTGTGTACCCCTTCCGTCCACTGCAGGAGCATGAGCCATGAGCATCGCCTACGACTGGGACCTGATCGAACGCTTGCTGCACGAGGTGCAGAACGGCGCCGGTCACAGCTTCACGCCACGCCCCTATGCCGAACAGCACGCTGCGGCGCTGGCCGCCAAGGGCGAGCCGGTGGGTGATCTGGACCACCTGAAAACCCGCGCCTGCGAGTATGAAAAATTGCTGTTCAAGCGCGGCTTCATCGCAAGCCGGCCTGAAGAAGACGGTGGCAATGGCGAGAATTTCGTGCTGACCGAGCGCGGTTCGCGCTTGATGAGCCTGATCGACAGCAGCATCCCCGGCTTCGAGCACCCGCGCCAGGTGCTGGACGAGCAGGCAGATGCGCTGGATGAAAGTACCTTCGAGCACGTGTCGGCAAAAGCGCAGATTGCTTGAGGTCGTTTTGAGGCTGGCAAGGCTGGCCCGGGAAACCCGATAATCGGTAGTTCCTGAATGCTGCCGAGCCTTTTGCCCATGCCCACCATCAGCTCGAAGGCCCGCTCATGAGCGCGGTCCGCAAGAACCCTGACGCCTTCGCCTTTCAGGTGATGCTCGGACTGTGCCTGATCTGGGGCTGCCAGCAGGTACTGATCAAGACCGCCGCCGTGGATATCGCCCCGGTGATGCAGGCGGCATTGCGTAATGGCATTGCCGCCGTGCTGGTCGGCCTGCTGGTGTGCTGGCGAGGTGGTTGGGGGCAGGTCGGCAGCACCTGGCGTGCAGGGTTGCTGGCGGGCGGGCTGTTCGGCGTAGAGTTTCTGTTCATCGCCGAGGGCCTGAAGCTGACCTCGGCGGCGCACATGTCGGTGTTCCTCTATACCGCCCCGGTGTTCACCGCATTGGGCCTGCATTTCCGGCTGCCTAGCGAACGCCTGCGGCTGCTGCAGTGGTTGGGAATCTTGTTGGCGTTCGGTGGCATTGCCATGGCGTTTGCCGGTGGCATGTCGTTCGAGGACATGGATGGCCGCACCTTGCTGGGTGATGCCTTTGGCGTGATCGCCGGCCTGGCCTGGGGCGCCACCACGGTAGTGGTGCGCTGCTCACGCTTGTCTGAAGCACCGGCGACCCTGACCCTGTTCTATCAGCTGGGGGTCGGTTTTGTCGGGCTGCTGCTGATTGCACTGCTCAGCGGGCAGATCGGTGAGGTGTCGCTGACACCGCTGGCGATGGGTAGCGTGCTGTTCCAGGGCATCGTGGTGTCGTTCGTCAGCTACCTGACCTGGTTCTGGTTGCTGCGCAAGTACCTGGCGTCCAACCTGGCGGTGTTTTCCTTCATCACCCCGCTGTTCGGGGTGACCTTTGGCGTGTTGCTGCTGGATGAGCCGCTCAGCGCCAACTTTGTAATCGGGGCGCTGATGGTGTTGCTGGGCGTGGTCCTGGTAAGTGCCGAGCCCTGGGTGAAGCGGCATTTGCGGCGGTTCGTGGGGTGATGCATCGCCTGTACCGCCGCGAAGAGGTCGGTACAGGCAACCCGATTCAGGATGCAACCTTGCTGGGGCAGGCGCATGCGGCCTTGCTGCTGCCGGCCAATTGCACCAGCCCCCCGGCCACCGCCAGGCCACCTGCCGCTATCATCAGCGCCGGCTGCAGCCCACCGCTGTAATGGCTGCTGACCGCTGCCAGCAACGGCCCGCTCAACTGCCCCAGGGCAAAGCACGCCGTGAGCAAACCGGCATTGCGCTGTGTTGCATGCGGCGCCAGTTCCCGCGAACGCTGCATCACCAGCTGCATGCACGCCAGGAACGGGCCGCCACACAGCACCACACCCAACGCCAGCCCGACACCCCCGCCCACCAGGCAGGCCAGCACACCCAACCCTTGCAGCCACAGGGTGGCGGTCAGCCAGGTCGAGGTAGGACCGCTGCGGCGCAAGCTCACCAGCAGCACACCAAGCGCCGCTGCCAGGCCAAATGCCGGCCAGAACAGATCAGCCAGCCACTGCCCGCGCAACTGCTGGTTGGCCATCTGCGAAAGGAACGTGGCCGGCAGGATGTAGCCCACCCCGTACAGCGCATACACCAGCCCCAACCGGCCGATACCGACACTGCGGGTCGGGCCCTGATGCGCAGGCGTCAGCACAGGCGCCGCTTGCAGCGCCCGGGGCAGCCAAGGCCGGACTGCCAGCAGCATCACCAGCGCCGCCACGGCATAGATCAGCCACAGCGCCGCCGAGCCCAGCCCCAGCAGGTGCGCAACCAGCGCCAGCAGCCCGGTCAAGGCAATGCCCAGGCCGGGTCCGGCGAAGACCAGGGCGCCCAGGCGCTGGCGGTTATTGGCATTGGCCACCTGCTGGCTGAGGCTGGTGATCATCACCAACACCCAGGCACTCGCCACGCCGGTGCCAAAGCGCAGCAACAGGTGGCTCCAGAACCCGTCTGCCGCCCATGAAGCCAGCGTCAGCACCACGCACAGCCACAGCCCGCCATGCAGGCGCAGGCGCACCTGGCCGGGCGAGCGGGCGAACATGGCGTCTACCGCCCCCACGAAGTAGCCCAGGTAGTTGGCGGCCGCCACCAGCCCCGCGACCGTCAGGTCGAACTGGCCTTCGGCGATCAGTTGCGGCAATTGCGGGGTAAGGGCAAAACGGCCGATACCCATGGCCATCATCAGCGCAACGGCGCTGGCCAGCAGTTGAGTGAGGGGTGACATGACGAGTCTCCTGCGCGGATGTAAGCGATGGTTGGCAGGTTAGGGCTGTTTCTTTTTCAATAAAATTGAATAATGGTGAGTAAGTTGTTCTGTTTTGGAGAATGCTGTGGAATTCAGCCAGCTGCGTATCTTCCAGGCCGTGGCCGAAGAGGGTTCTGTTACCCGTGCCGCCGAGCGCTTGCATCGTGTGCCGTCAAACCTGTCGACGCGGTTGCGCCAACTCGAGGAGCAGTTGGGCGTCGAGCTGTTCCTGCGCGAACGCCAGCGCCTGCAGCTGTCGCCAGCCGGCAAGGTGTTGCTGGACTATGCCAACCGTCTGTCGGCGTTGCGCGACGAGACGCTGGCTGCCGTGCGGGGTGGCCAGCCGGCCGGCGATTTTGTACTGGGTACCATGTACAGCACGGCCGCGACCCATTTGCCGGGGTTGCTGGCGCGTTACCACCAGGCCTACCCGGCGGTAAACCTGCAGGTGCGTGCAGCGCCCAGTGGCGAGTTGCTGGAAGGCTTGCTCAACCATACCCTGGACGCTGCCCTGATCGACGGCCCGCCCAGCCTGGCCGGGCTGGATGGCGTGCCGCTGTGCGATGAACAACTGGTACTGATCACCAGCCCCGAGCACCCGGCCGTGCATACCGCCAAGGATGTGGCGGGCAAGGCGGTGTTCACGTTCCGTCAGGGCTGCTCGTACCGCATGCGCCTTGAAGCCTGGTATGCCCATGCCCATACTCCGATGGGCCGGGTGATGGAGATCGAGTCGTACCAGAGCATGCTGGCCTGTGTGATCGCGGGCGCGGGCGTGGCGATGATGGCCCGTTCGATGCTCGACAGCCTGCCTGGGCGTGACCGGGTTAGCGTGTATCCGCTGCAGGCGCCGTTCGATCAGGCCGTCACCTGGCTGATGTGGCGGCAGGGCATGCGTGGGGCAAATTTGCAGGCGTGGATCCACCTGCAACAAAGCGAAACGATTAACCAGTCGTCGGAATGCACCGTTACGCCTTGATCCACGTCAAAATGGCCCGTATCTGTAATACCAGAGGCATGCGTTCTACAGGACATCAGGCTATGATCTGTATGAAACATCGCAGGATTGATTTACCGTGAGGCTGACCCGTCAAGGGGGCAATATGAATAGACCACTGTCAAACTGGCTCCACGATCTGGCGGTCGCCCTGGGGCTGATTCCACCACCCTTGCAGCCGGTGCCGATCCCGACTGATGAAGAGCAGCGCAAGCGCCAACCGCGTCGTCGCTGATACAAGCAAAGGCCGTTGCACCTGGGTGGGTGCAACGGCCTTTCTGTTTCTGTCAGTCGTGTGATGCCTGCCGGGCGGGTTTTGTCAGGCCAGCTTTACCGCCGCCACTGATTTGCGCGAAGCCAGGCTCACCACCACAAAGCTCACCAGGCCGATCGCCAGGCTGTAGTAGATCGGCGTATTGGCCTCCAGCCCGTCCTTGAACATGAACAGCAGCGCGGTGGCAAAGCCCAGCGACATGCTGGCGATGGCGCCCGCTGTGGTCGCACGTTTCCAGAAGATGGCCCCGATCAGCGGGATCAGCATGCCGCCGACCAGCAGGTTGTAGGCCAAGGTCAGGGCGTTGATCACATCGTTCACCATCAGCGCGATACCCAGCACCACCAGCCCGGTGAGCAGGGTGAACAGGCGGCTCATGCCCAGGCTCGACTGCTTGCCACCGCGCAGCTTGGGCAGCAAGTCTTCGGTGACTGTGGTGGATGCAGCCAGCAGGCCGGCGCTGGCAGTGGACATCATGGCGGCCAGGGCCGCCGCCATCAGCAGGCCGCGGATACCATCGGGCAGCGTGCTCTTGATCATCTCGGCAAAGGCATTGTTCGGGTTGGCCAGGTCGGGCAGCAGCACGTGCGCGGCCATGCCGATCGCGGCGCAGGCCAGGCCGTACACCACGCAGTAGACACCGGCGATGGTACCCGCGCGCTGGCAGACCTTCTCGTCTCGGGCGGTGAACACCCGCTGCCAGATGTCCTGGCCGATGAGGATGCCGAAGAAGTAGATCAGGAAGTAGGTGATGATGGTGTCCCAGCCAATGCTGGTCAGCTGGAAGCTGGCCGCCGGCAGCTTGGCCACGAGTGTGTCCCAGCCCCCGGCCTTGTACAGGCACACCGGCAGCAGGATGAACATCAGGCCGACGGTCTTGATCACGAACTGGACGATGTCGGTCAGGGTCAGCGACCACATGCCGCCAATGGTCGAATACAGCACCACCACTCCGCCACCGAGCAGCAGCGACGCCCAGAACGGCAGGTCCAGCAGCACCTGCAGCACGGTGGCCATGGCCAGGGTCGAGGTCACGCCGATCATCAGGGCATAAGCCAGCATGATCACCGCACTGGCCTGGCGAGCGGTCGGGTTGTAGCGCTGCTCCAGCACCTGGGTCACGGTGAAGATGCGCAGGCGCAGCAGCGGTTTGGCGAGGAACAGGTTGATGGCGATGATGCCCAGGCCCAGCGCTGCGCACAGCCAGAACCCGGAGATGCCATGGACATAGCCCAGGCGCACGGTGCCGACGGTGGACGCGCCACCCAGCACGGTGGTGGCCATGGTACCCATGTACAGGACCGGGCCGAGGTTGCGCCCGGCCACCAGATAGTCTTCATGGGTTTTCGCACGCCGCATGCCATACCAGCCAAGCCCGAGCATGCCGGCGGTGTAGATCATTACAACAATGATGTCCAAGGCCATTGGGGGTCTCCCGATTATCTTTATTATGGCGAGATCGACCACACGGGCGTTTGCACGGCGCCCGGCGGTCTGGTTTTGTGTTGGCGGGCCTCAGTGGCCCTCCCATATGGCTCCTGCCGGGGTCAAGCGGGACTAGCGACGCACCACGCCTGGCAGCACGCAGAGCATTTCGAACAGCAAGTTGGCACCGAGCAGCGAGGTGTTGCCGGTGGTGTCGTAAGGCGGGGAGACTTCGACAAGGTCACAGCCGATCAGGTCCAGGCCGTGGCAGCCGCGAATGATCTCCATCGCCTGGATGGTGGTCAAGCCGCCGATTTCCGGCGTGCCGGTGCCAGGCGCCCAGGCCGGGTCGATGCCGTCGATGTCGAACGACAGGTATACCGGGCCACCGCCGACTTTTTCCCGCACTTCGGCCATCAATGGCTCCAGCGACTTGTGCCAGCATTCTTCGGCCTGGACCACGCGAAAGCCCTGGCGGCGGCTCCAGTTGAAGTCGTCGGCGGTGTAGCCCTGGGCGCGCAGGCCGATCTGCACCACGCGGTCGCAATCGAGCAGGCCTTCTTCGACGGCGCGGCGGAAGGTGGTGCCGTGGGCGATTTTCTCGCCGAACATGTGGTCGTTGACGTCGGCGTGGGCGTCGATGTGCACCAGGCCGATCTTGCCGTGCTTCTTGTGCAGGGCACGCAGGATCGGCAGGGTGATGGTGTGGTCGCCGCCCAGGGTCATCGGGATCACATTGTGCTCGACGATCTCGTCGTACGCTTCTTCGATGATGCGCACGGCGTCCAGCAGGTTGAAGGTGTTGATCGCCACGTCACCGATGTCGGCGACCGACAGCGAGTCGAACGGCGCGGCACCGGTGGCCATGTTGTACGGGCGGATCATCACCGATTCGGCGCGGATCTGGCGCGGGCCGAAGCGGGTGCCGGAGCGCAGCGAGGTACCGATATCCAGCGGTACGCCGATGAAGGCAGCGTCCAGGCCCTCGGCGCTTTGCAGGTGGGGAAGGCGAAGCATGGTGGCGATGCCGCCGAAACGCGGCATTTCGTTGCCGCCCAGTGGTTGGTGGAGAGTCTTGTCCACAGTGGGCCTCATCAGTCGGTCGATTGTTGTGTTTGTTCGAACCTGTGCCGCCGCGCGCCTTTCAAGTGTGATCGTGCCGGCGGGCAGGGACATTTCGGCCGAGTTTGCGCAAGGTAGTGCGCGGGAAGAATCGCTACCGGCAAATACTTAGTTCAGGAATTTCTAAACTAATCGTTGGCAGAGCGGTTAGACTGCGCGCAAATGACACTGCGGAACCGCTACACCATGGCCTCGACCCTGCCTGATCTGAAACTGCTGCGCATCTTCATCAGCGTGGTGCGCCATCAGGGCTTTGCCAACGCCCAGCGCGATCTCAACCTGTCGACCTCGGCCATCAGCACCTACATGAGCCAGCTCGAAGGCGCCCTGGGGATCGTGCTGTGCCACCGCGGGCGTGGCGGTTTCAGCCTGACCAGCAAAGGCGAGCTGTTCCATCAGGAAACCCTGCGCCTGCTCGCCGAGCTGGACGGGTTCGAGCAGTACGCCGCAGCGCTCAAGGGCGAATTGCGTGGCACCCTCAACCTGGGGGTGATCGACTCCACCGTTGGCGACAGTGCCTTGCCGCTGGCTGAAGCCATCGGTGCCTACAGCCAGGAGCACCCGGCGGTGCACCTGCACCTGTCGGTGTCCAGCCCCTACGAGTTGCAGCTGGGCGTGCAGGACAACCGCCTGGACCTGGCCATTGGCGCGTTTTCCTCGCGCATGAGCGGGCTGCTGTATCAACCGCTGTACCGCGAGCAGCACTGGCTGTACTGCAGTAGCCGACACACGCTGTTTGCCGAGCGGCGCATCCCCGAGCAGGTGGTGACCCAGCAGCGGATGGTCGGGCGCGGCTACTGGAGCCAGGCCGAGCTGGCCCGGCACGGCTTCAAGCACAGCGCGGCAACGGTAGAGAGCATGGAGGCGCAGTTGATCCTGATCCTCTCCGGCGCCTATATCGGCTACCTGCCCGAGCACTACGCCCAGGCCTGGGTCGACAAGGGCGACTTGCGCGTGCTGTCGCCATCCACTTTCGGCTATCAGGCACCGTTCTCGCTGATCATTCGCCGGGGACGCAGCCGCGAACCGCTGATCCAGACCTTCCGCGACCTGCTGAAAAGTCAGCTGAATGTGGGCTGAGCGGCGACGCCTGCGTGCATTCCGTCGGGCGGTGTTAAATTCTGGCAAAAGCCGACCGCTAACCTGATAGCGCTCTGCTAAACATCAACGTGCGCTGATGATTTCCCCTTATTTCATCCTGCAAGGATCGCCGAAGATGCGCATGAATCTGCCCGTCACCGAGCATGAAAGAACCTTCTCCAGCGACCAACGCCTGATCTCCACCACGGACCTCAACAGCCGCATCACCTACTGCAACGATGCCTTCGTGGCGATCAGCGGGTTCACCTACGAGGAGCTGGTCGGCCAACCGCACAACCTGGTGCGCCACCCGGACATGCCAGCGGCGGTGTTCGGCCATATGTGGGAGACCATCAAGCAGGGCAAGCCGTGGATGGGGGTGGTCAAGAACCGGGCAAAGAACGGTGATTACTACTGGGTCAGCGCCTATGTCACGGCGATTTACGAGCAGGGCCGCATCAGTGGCTACGAGTCGGTGCGCTCCGTACCCACACGCGAACAGATCCACCGCGCCGAAGCCTTGTATGCGCGTCTGCGCGACGGTTGCCCCGCGGTGTCGTGGGCGGCTCGCCTGGGGCATGGCCTGACCCACGGCTGGCCATTGATCGGTGCCGGGCTGCTGTCGGCGGCAGGCTACCTGTGGTTGCCGGCCTACGCGGCGCTCGGCGTGCTCATGGCCAGCTTGCTGCTGGCCTGGTACCTGGTCGAGCATCGGCAAAACCAGGCCATTCGCCGCACGTTGGCCGAGCACCCCAAGGCGTTCACCAGCCCGCTGGTGGCGCTTACCTACAGTGACAACCCGGGCCTGCAAAGCCAGCTCGACCTAGCCATCATCAGCGAAGAAGCCCGCCTGCAAACGGCGCTGACACGTCTGGTGGACGCCGGCGTCGGAGTGAAGTCGCGGGCGGCGCAATCGTCCGAGCTGTCGGATGCCCAGGCGCAGATGCTCGACCGCCAGCGCAGCGAGACCGACCAGTCCGCCACGGCCATTGCGCAGATGGCGGCGACCATCCAGCAGGTCACCCACAACGTGCAGAGTACGGCGCATGCTGCCGGTGATGCCGACCAGCTGGCGCAGCAGGGCAGCGAACTGGCGTTGAAGAGCCTGCAAGCGATGGGCAGCATGAGCGATGCGGTCAGTGACATCGGCCAGGCGGTGAATGCCCTAGCCGAACAGACTCAGTCGATTGGCAGCGTGGTCGATGTGATCACCTCGATTGCCGAACAGACCAACCTGCTGGCGCTCAACGCCGCCATTGAAGCCGCGCGGGCCGGTGAACAAGGGCGTGGGTTTGCCGTGGTGGCTGACGAGGTGCGTTCGCTGGCCCAGCGCACCCGCGCCTCGACCCAGGAAATCCACCAGATCATCGCTTCATTACGCGCTGGCGCAGAGCGGGCGGTGAGTACTGCCAACCGCGGCGAGCAGATCTCGCGGGACAGTGTGCACAGCGTCGAGGCGGTGCAGGGGGCATTGAGCGGGATTGCCCAGGCGGTCAGCCGCATCACCGGCATGAGCCAGCAGATGGCGACGGCGTCGGAGCAACAGACCCATGTGGCGGAGGACATAAACCAGCAGATCGTGCGCATCGCCCAGCTGTGTGATCAGAGTGCGGGGCAGGCCAGGCAGGGGGCTGAAATCAGCCAGGACCTGGAGCGCATGGCGGAGTACCTGCATAGCCTGGCGGAGCGGTTCAACCGTTGAAATAGCGGCGGGGCTGCTCTGCAGCCCTTTCACCGGCAAGCCAGCTCCCACAGGGACCGCGGCTTGAAGGCTGCGGGGTCCCTGTGGGAGCTGGCTTGCCGGCGAAAGGCCCGCAAAGCGGGGCCCGGTTCTGTGGCAAACTGTTCCCGTAAAAGGAGAACCCGATGCCCAGACCCCGCTGCGGGCGCTGTCAGCGCCCGCTCGACCACTGCCTCTGCCCGCTGATCCCCGCGCTCGACAGCCGCACCCGCGTCATCCTGCTGCAGCATCCCAGTGAAACCGCCCATGCACTGAACACTGCGCGCCTGGCTGCCCTTGGCCTGAACAATGCCGAGCTGCGGATCGGGGAAGTGTTCGATGACCTGGGTGAATTACTGGCAACACCGGGTTACCGACCGGCCCTGCTGTTTCCGGGTGATGATGCTCAGGTGCTGAGGGGCTATGGCAAGGAAGGTAACGAGCCGTTGCTGCTTATCGTGCCAGACGGCACCTGGCGCAAGGCGCGCAAGCTGCTGTACCTGAACCCGATACTGGAGGCCTTGCCACGGGTGACGCTGGGCGACGTGGCCCCTTCACGCTATCGCCTGCGCAAGGCGCCGGAAGCGGGCGCGCTGTCGACTATCGAGGCGGTGGCAGGAGCACTGAATACGCTGGAGCAACCGGCCTGCTTTGATGCACTGCTGGCACCGTTCGAGGCGTTGATCGAGGGGCAGATCAGGGCTATGGGTGTGGAGACGTTCCAGCGCAACCATAGCACCGAATGAGAGACGGGGCTGCGCTGCCGTCCTATCGCGACAGAGACGCGGTTTCTTGTAGGAGCGGCCTTGTGTCGCGAAAGGGCCGCAAAGCGGCCCCGGCAATCTTGAACCGATCAGCGCATCTCAGGCAGACGCGCCTCGGTGCGTACCTCGGAGGTAGCCAGCGCCTCTGGCGGCAGCGAGATGCGCTGCTTGCTCAGCAGCTCGCCCATGGTCGCCAGTACCCGGTAGCGCGAAAACTCTTCGGTATAACGCACTTCGGTGTAGCGCCGGTCGGCGTTGTACAGCTCGTTCTCACTGTCCAGCACGTCCAGCAGGGTACGCTGGCCCAGGCCGAACTGGTCCTGGTAGGCGGCACGCACGCGCTTGGTGGTCTCGGCGTATTCACGCGCGGTCGGCAACTGCTTGGTGGCGTTATTCATGGCGTTCCACGCCAGGCTCAGGTTCTCGGTCAGCTCGCGCAGGGCGTTGTTGCGGATGTCCAGGGCCTGGTTGATCTTGTGCGCGTCGGACTGCAGGCGCGCCTTGTCGCTGCCGCCACGGAACAGGTTGTAGTTCATCTCTACGCCGGCTTGCCAGTCGTTGTTGTTGTGGCCTTTCTCGCCGCCAGTGTTGTTATTGGCACCGGTGGCCAGAATGGCGTCGAAGCGTGGGTAGAAGGTCGACTTGGCGACTTCGTATTGCTGCTCGGCGGCATTCACGTCAGCCTGGGCAGACTTGATGTACGGGTTGTTCTGGCGCATGCCCTCGCGGGCTTCTTCGAGGTTGCCAGGCATTTGCACCTTGATCGACACCGGGTCTTCCAGTTCGTCAGGCATGCGGCCGACCACGCTGAAGAAGTTGGCCTCGGCGTCGGCCAGGTCGACTTCTGCGGTGTCCAGGTTGTTTTCCGCCAGGGCGCGACGTGCGCGGGACTGGTCGAGGTCGGCGGTGCTGCCGACGCCACGCTCGTTGCGCAGGCCGATCTGGTCGTTGACGCGCAGGTGGGCTTGCAGGTTGTTGCGGGCCAGGGTCACCAGCTCGCGGCGCTTGAGCACTTCGAGGTACACCTCGGTGGCACGCAGTGCGACGTCCTGGGCCACTGCCTGGGTGTAATAAGCGCGGGATGTGGACACCGCCTCGGTGCGACCGACTTCGCTCGAGGTATTGAAACCATCGAAAATCATCTGCCGCAGGCGCAGCTCGGACTGCGTGTAGCTGAGGGTCTCTTTGTTATGGTTGCCCTGGGCGCGGGTGGTGGCGTTGTCGGAACGCTGGCGACCATAGCCCGCGACCAGGTCCACGGAAGGGTAGTAGCCACCACGCGCAAACTTCACATCCTCATCGGCCGACAGCTTGCTGTTGCGGTTGGAGCTGACTTGCGGGTGGTAGTCCACGGCGCTTTGGACGGCCTCGGTGATCGACATCGCCTGTACGTTGGCACTTGCCAGGGCCAACAGTAATGCACTGGTGATGGGGTTCAAAACGCGCATGGTACATCTCCCTGATCTGGAATTTATCCTGCTGCTCGCCAAAAAAATGACGATAAAAATAATGCGTATAGTGTTGCAGGTTTTTAACAACACAGCTAAGTACATTCAACGCGATAGATAAGAAGATTTACTCATATCAAACTGCCATGTAAGACGTTTATTGTCTATCATCGCTCCGTTCACGGGCTGCAAATGCAACCGTCAAATGCCATGGAAACCAATGGATTCAAAGGTCTGAGGCGGTTCCAGAACTAATTCGGATAAAGAAGAGGGCGTTTAGGCGAAAGTGATATTTGGCGACAAAATATTGTCACTTTCGATTCGGCAGGGTTTTCTGCTTAAGGATATACAGGCTTACCAGCACAGCACTGGTCAACATGAACAGGCGCGCCCAGAACAGCGGCACCAGGTAACACGACAGGCCAATGCTGGCCCACATCAGGCCGATGGCGTAGACCTTGCCCTTGAGGGGGATGCCCTCGCCACTGAGGTAGTCGCGAATCCACGGCCCGAGCTTGGGGTGGTGGACCAGCCAGTGGTGAAAGCGCGGCGAGCTGCGGGCAAAACAGGCCGCCGCCAACAGCAGGAACGGGGTGGTGGGCAAAACCGGCAGGAATATCCCCAACACCCCCAGCGCGACG
>NZ_JABMCW010000126.1:0-14524 GCF_013179705.1 Pseudomonas sp. CM25
CAACGCCGCAGCCCGAGGGCAGGCCCCGGAGCCGTTCGGCAAGTCGGTCGCGGGTCGCCAGGTGCTGCAGCAAGGGCCTTACTACGCCTGTGACATTTCCGTGGGCAACCCGATCTTCCCCTTGGGCGCGCTGACGCTCGGTGGCTTGCGCGTAGACGAACGCACCGGCGCGGTGCTGGGTGCAGGCGGTGAGCGAATCGCCGGGCTGTTCGCCGCAGGCCGAACGGCGCTGGGCATTCCTTCACATCTGTACATCAGTGGGCTGTCCCTGGCCGACTGCGTGTTCTCTGGCCGCCGTGCCGGGGCAGCCGTGGCGCAGGGCGCGGATTTGGCAGTGGACTGCGAGGTGGCATCATGAGCGAGCGTAACGGGCGCGTGCAGGGCAAGGTCGCCCTGGTCACCGGCGGGGCCAAAGGTATAGGCCGGGCAAGTGCTCGCCTGCTGGTGGCCGAAGGTGCGCAGGTGCTGATCAGCGACATCGACACCCAGGCCGGGCAGGCCCTGGCCGACGAGCTCGGCGCGGCCGCCCGCTTCATCCACCACGATGCCAGCAGCGAAGCGGCATGGCAGCGGGTGATGGACAGCCTGGTCGAGCACCATGGCCGCCTGGACATCCTGCTCAACAATGCTGGCATGCTGCAGACCGGCACGGTGGAAGACACCGCACTGCAGGATTGGGAGCGCATCATGCGGGTCAACGCCGGCAGTGTGTTTCTTGGCTGCCGCGCCGGTATCGCCCTGATGAAAGCCCAGGGCGGGTCGATCATCAATGTATCGTCGGTGGCGGCGCTGGCCGGGCGTGACGACTACCTGGCCTACAGCGCCTCCAAAGGCGCGGTGGCCGCGTTGACCCGCTCGGTGGCGGCACTCTGCAGGCGCCGCAAGTACCGCATCCGCTGCAATTCGCTGCACCCGGACGGCGTACTGACCGACATGACCCGCGGCGGCTTCCCCCAGGGCATCGACCCGGCGCGGTTGACCATCGACAGCGACCCGATGAACCGCATGTGCCTGCCGGAGGATGTGGCGGGCAGTGTGCTGTACCTGGCCAGTGACGAGTCGCGGGCCGTGAATGGGGTGGAGCTGCGTATCGACAGTGGACAGCTGGTGATGTCGATCTAGGCCGTATGGCCCATCACCGACTGCGGTGATGGGCTGCTGGGCTCAACAGCCCTCAAAGCGCGGCGCCCGCTTCTCGATGAACGCCTGCATCCCTTCTTTCTGGTCACGCGAGGCAAACAGCAACGCGTTGGCCTTGCGCTCCAGCGCCAGCCCGGCCTCCAGCGGTGCATCCATCCCCGCCAGTATCACCTCCTTGATCTGCTCCGCAGCCAACGCCGGCATCGCTGCGATCACCCGCGCCAGCTCCAGCGCGTGGGCCTGCACCTGGTCGTCCTCCACCAGATCGCTGACCAGCCCCGCCACCCAGGCTTCCTCGGCGCTGATCGGCTGGCCAGTCAGCGCCATGCGCATGGCCTTGGCCTTGCCCACCGCACGCACCAGGCGCTGGGTGCCACCAATGCCGGGCATGATGCCGATGCGGATTTCCGGCTGGCAGAAGCGCGCACTGCGGCCGGCGACGATCAGGTCGGCCAGCATCGCCAGCTCGCAGCCGCCGCCGTACGCATAGCCGCACACGGCGGCGACCACCGGCTTCGGGCAATGCTGGATCGGCGCCCACAGGCGCTCGGTATGGCGCTGGTAGATATCGATGGGACCGACGTCGGCCATGCTGCCGATGTCGCCACCGGCGGCGAACACCTGGTCGCCCCCGGTCAGCAGGATGCAGCGCACCGCCGGGTCGCCAGCCAGGGTGCTGAAGTGCTGCGACAGCAACGCCTGCAACTCCAGGCTCAAGGCATTGGTGGCCTGTGGGCGGTTGAGCCGCAGCAGTGCCACCCCGGGCAAGGGGTGTTCGAGCAGAACGGGTGGGGCGGGCGTGGCAGGCATGGGATTCCTCGCGGGCAACGTGTTGGATGGCGGCCAGTGTTGCCCCCGGCCCTTGCCCATTCATCGTCCGTTCAGACGAAGTACGGCCCACGCATAGCCTCTAGAGTCGTCCCTGACAGCAAAAACCAGGAGCATGCAATGGGGCTTGATTTCAGTGGCAAGGTGGTGCTGGTCACCGGAGGCAGCAAGGGCATCGGCGCGGGTATCGCCCAGGGCTTTCTGGCCGCCGGTGCGCAGGTAATCGTCTGTGCCCGCAGTGCACCCGAGCACCTGCCGAGCGCTGGCGGGCGCAGCGCCGCCTTCATCGCCGCCGACGTGCGCGACGGCGACTCGCTGCAGGCGCTTTTCGACACGATCGAGCGCGACTTCGGCCGCCTTGATGTGCTGGTCAACAATGCCGGTGGCAGCCCCTCGGCGGTCGCTGCCACGGCCTCGCCGCGGTTTCACGAGAGCATCCTGCGGCTGAACCTTATCGCCCCGCTGAATGCGGCGCAGCACGCCAACCGGCTGATGCAGGCGCAGCCGCAGGGCGGTTGCATCGTCTTTATCGGCAGTATCAGTGCCTTGCGCGCATCGCCGGGCACGGCGGCCTATGGCGCTGCCAAGGCCGGGGTGCTGGCGCTGGTGCAGTCGCTGGCGGTGGAGTGGGCGCCCAAGGTGCGAGTGGTGGCGGTAAGCCCTGGCCTGGTGCTGACCGACCAGGCGCACCTGCACTACGGCAGCGAACACGGCATCGCGGCCGTCAGCGCCGGCATCCCGGCCGGGCGCATGGCCGACGCCAGCGACATTGCCAATGCCTGTTTGTACATCGCTTCGCCGCTGGCCAGTTACGCCAGCGGCTGCAACCTGCTGCTGCACGGCGGCGGTGAACGCCCGGCGTTTCTGCACGCCGCGCAAGCCCAACCCACTTGATCGACCACCTGGCGGTGGCCGATCCGGGTCGCTGCCCTAACGCTGCAGGAGACGACTTTGGCTGATCCACAATTGCTTTGCGCTGTGCGCGCCCTGGTTGGGCGCCAGTACGGCCGGGTGTATGCCTGGGACGCGGTGAACGCGCCGATGATCCGCCAGTGGTGCGAGATCATGGGCATCGACAACCCGCTCTACACCGACCCGGCGTTCGCCAGCACCGGCCCTCATCAAGGGCTGGTGGCGCCACCGGCCATGCTCCAGGTGTGGACCATGGAGGGGCTGCACGCCAACAACTACCCGCCGGGCTCCACCGACCAGAACCCCTACGAAGTGCTGAAGCTTATCGAGGAATACGGCTACGCCTCGGTGGTAGCGGTGAACTCCGAATTGAGCTTTACCCGGCCGCTGTACCTGGGTGAGCGGCTGTACTACACCACCCGCCTGGAGGCCGTGGGTGACGAGAAGACCACGGCCTTGGGCACCGGTTTCTTCGTCACCCTGGTAATGAGCCATTTCGTCGAAAAGCCCGAAGGCGACGAGCCGGTGGGCGAGCTGTTGTTCCGGGTGTTCAAGTTCCGCCCGGCCAACCCGCAACCGGCGCCGCAGCCGCAGGCCGAGCCGGCCAAGGCCAGGCGGCCGATGCCCGGGGTCAGTGACGATACCCGCTTCTTCTGGGAAGGCTGCGCCGAAGGCAAGCTGCTGATCCAGCGCTGCAGTGCCTGCGCCACCTTGCGCCACCCACCGGCACCGGTATGCATGCACTGCCACAGTTTCGAGTGGGACAGCGTGCAGGCCAGCGGGCGCGGCAGCCTGTATTCGTTCGTGGTCATGCACTACCCGGAGGTCGCGCCCTTCGAGCACCCCAACCCGATTGGCCTGATCGAGCTGGAAGAAGGCGTGCGCCTGATCGCCGGGCTGACCGGCGTGCAGCGCGAGCAGTTGCAGGTCGGCCAGCGCTTGCAGGTGGCCTTCGAGACCTTCGATGAGCAACTGACCCTGCCGTTGTTCCGGCCTGTGGTCGAATAGGAGGGCGTGACCATGGATTTCGAGTTGAGCGAAGACCAGCGGGCGATCGAGCAGATGGCCGACAGCCTGTTCAGCGACCATTGCCACGATGACTACCTGCGCCAATGGGACAGCACCGGCGATGCGCTGATGGCGCCGCTGTGGGCGTTGTGCCAGGAAACCGGCCTGCATGCCCTGGCCATTCCCGATAGCGCAGGCGGCAGCGGCCTGGGCATGACCGAGCTGATGCTGGTGCTGCAGGCCCAAGGGCGCAGCCTGGCGCAGGTGCCGCTGTGGCGCCACCAGCTGGCGGCGGCAACCCTGGCCAACTTTGCCCTGGGTGACGCTGCCGGGCTGGCCGCTGAGGCCGCCCGCGGCGAACGGCTGCTGAGCCTGGCGCTGGACAGCCTCGGCACTGCCCATGGCATCGCGTTGCTTGCCACCCCCTGCGTCGAAGGCTGGCAGGTAGACGGCCAGGTTGCCGCTTTGCCCCTGGGTGGCCAGGCACACGCAGCGCTGGTGCCGGTGCGGGTGGACGACCAGATACGGCTGTTGCTGCTGGAGCTCGACGCCCCGGCGGTACGCCGTAGCTGCGGCGTGCTGACCCACGGCGAGGCCATTGCCGACCTGCAGGTGGAAGGGCTGCGGGTGAGCGCTGACCGGGTCTTGCCTGCCGCTGCCCTGTCCTGGCTGGAGCCACGCGCCATCGCGGCGCTGGCGGCGCTGCAACTGGGGGTCAGTGCCGAGCACATCCGGCGCACCGTGGCGTATGTCGGTGAGCGCGAGCAGTTCGGCCGGCCGATTGGCAGTTTCCAGGCCGTGCAGATGAGCATGGCCGACAGCCATATTGCCCTGGAAACCCTGCGCAGCACGTTGTGGCAACTGTGCTACCGCCTGGATACCGGCCTGCCGGCGCCCTCCGAGGCCCTGGCCACGGCCTACCTGGCCTGCGAGGCAGGGCACCGCATCGGTCATGTCGCGCAGCACGTGCATGGCGGCATTGGCGTCGACCTGACCTACCCGATTCACCGCTATCTCTACTGGAGCCGCGCCCTGGGCATTGCCCTGGGCGGTGCGGCGGCCTGCCTGGAACGGCTCGGCGACTGGCTGAGCGACAACGACAAGCTGGGATGGAAATATGACCTCGAAGAACACCAAGCGCTTTGACGACGTGCGCCCCGGCGAAACCCTGCCGACCCTTGAAGTGCCGATCACGGTAGCGCTGATTACCGGCGGGGCGATTGCCACGCGCGACTACTTCCCCGGTCACCACGATCTGGACGCCGCGCGTGAACTGGGTTCACCGCATGTGTTCATGAACATCCTCACCACCAATGGCCTGGTGCAGCGCTTCGTCGAAGCCTGGGCCGGCCCGCTGGCGCGCTTCACCGCGCTGAAGATCAAGCTGGGGGTGCCCAACTACCCGGGCGACCGCCTTACCTTCAACGCCAGCGTCACCCGCCACGACCCCGAAACCCGCGAAGTGGAACTGACCCTTAGCGGCCGAAACTCCATGGGCAACCACGTGACCGGCACGGTCGCGCTGGTGCTGCCATGACCACCGGAGGCAGCAGCATGAGCAACCTGTCCATTTCCGGGCGCGCCGCCATCGTTGGCCTGGGCGCGACCGAATTTTCCAAGAACTCCGGGCGCACCGAACTGCGCCTGGCGCTGGAAGCCACTCTTGAAGCGCTGCGCGACGCCGGTATCGACCCGTCCGAAGTCGAGGGCTTCAGCTCGTATTCGGTAGACAAGGTGCCGGAGTACGAAATCGCCCGCCTGCTGGGCTGCAAGGATGTGAAGTTCTTTTCCCAGGTGCCGCACGGCGGCGGTGCGGCCTGCGCGCCGGTGATGCACGCGGCCATGGCGGTGGCCACCGGGGTAGCCAAGGTGGTGGTGGTGTATCGGGCCATGAACGAGCGCTCCTGGTACCGCTTTGGCAGCGGCAGCTACGGTTTTGCCGCCACGCCGATCTTCGACAACGTCAATTACGGCTGGTACATGCCGCACGGCTTCCACACCCCGGCGGCCTGGGTGGGCATGTTCGCCCAGCGTTACATGCATACCTATGGCGCCACCTCCGAGGACTTCGGCCGGGTTGCCGTGGCCGCGCGCGACTTTGCCGCCAGCAACCCCAAGGCGTTCTTCCACGGCAAGCCGATCACCCTGGAGGAGCACCAGGCGTCGCGCTGGATCTGCGAGCCGCTGCACCTGCTCGATTGCTGCCAGGAATCCGACGGCGCCGTGGCCATGGTCATCACCTCGGCCGAGCGGGCCCGTGACCTGCGGCAGAAACCGGTGACCATCAAGGCCGGCTCCCAGGGCATCACCTGCGGCCAGCAGAGCATGACCTCGTTCTACCGCGACGACATCACCGGGCTGCCCGAAATGGACGTGGTGGCCAAGGAGCTGTATCGCCAGTCCGGTCTCGGCCCGGAGGCCCTGCAAACGGCGGTGATCTACGACCACTTCACCCCCTTTGTATTACCGCAGCTGGAAGCGTTCGGTTTTGCCAGGCGTGGCGAGGCCAAGGACTTCATCCGTGCGGGGCACCATGCCCGGGGCGGCAAGTTGCCGATCAACACCCATGGCGGGCAGCTGGGCGAGGCCTACATCCACGGCATGAACGGGGTTGCCGAGGCGGTGCGCCAGGTGCGCGGCACCGCGGTCAACCAGGTGGCGGATGTCGAGAACGTGCTGGTAACCGCCGGTACCGGCGTGCCGACCAGTGGCCTGATACTGGGCGCGGCCTGAGGAGCACAGCATGTTTGTCGATCTTACCCCCGAGCAACATGCCCTGCGCCGCAAGGTGCGGGACTACTTCCAGGCCTTGATGACCCCCGAGCTGCGTGAACGCCTGCGCGGCCAGGAGGGTGGCGAGCTGTACCGCCAGACGGTGCGGCAGATGGGCCGCGATGGCTGGCTGGCGGTGGGCTGGCCCAAGGCCCATGGTGGCCAGGGCTACGCCGCCACCGAGCAGTTGATCTTCTTCGAAGAAGCCAACATTGCCGGTGCGCCGCTGCCATTCGTGACCATCAGCACCGTCGGCCCGGCGTTGATGGCGCACGGTAGTGACGCGCAGAAGGCGCGTTTCCTACCGGGTATCGCCGCTGGCGAAATCATGTTCGCGATTGGCTATTCCGAGCCCGACGCCGGCAGCGACCTGGCCGTGCTGCGCACCAGCGCCCGGCTGGACGGTGATGCCTTCGTGGTCAACGGCAACAAGCTGTGGACCTCGGGCGCCGAGTCGGCCGACTACATCTGGCTGGCGGCGCGCACCGACCCAAGCCAGGCCCGGCACAAGGGCGTGTCGATCCTGATCCTCGACACCCGTCTGCCAGGCTTTGCCAGCACGGTCATCCCCACCACCAGCAACCCGACCGCCGCCACCTATTACGACAATGTGCGGGTACCCGCCGACATGCTGGTGGGCGAGCTGCATGGCGGCTGGAAGCTGATTACCGACCAGCTCAACCATGAGCGCCTGGGCCTGGGCTCATGGTCGGACAAGGTCGTGGGCCTGTTCCGCAGGGTCTACCTGTGGGCGCGCGCCCGCGACGAGCAGGGCCGCCGGGCGATGGACAAGGCCTGGGTGCGCAGCACCCTGGGTGAATGCTACGCGCGCCTGGAGGCCATGCGCCTGATCAACCTGCGCATCGCCGCCAACCTCGAACGCGAGCACATGGATGTGGCGCTGAGTTCGACCACCAAGGTCTATGGCTCGGAGTCTGCCATCGAGATCTTGCGCCGGCTGTCGGCCATCGTCGGCGCCAATGGCCTGGTACGCGGTGGTTCGGCGGCTTCGGCCCTGCAAGGCGAGCTGGAGTACGAGCTGCGCGCGTCGGTCACCGTGACCTTTGGCGGCGGTACCAATGAAATCCAGCGTGAGCTGATCGCCCAGTTCGGCCTGGGCATGCCGCGTTACCAGCGCTGAGCGCCCCGCGCCGCCGCGTCATTCCAACAAAAGGCCCCCCGGCAGTGGCCGGGGCTGGGCCGAGGGTTGCATCAATGAACACGATCGAGCAATTCAGGCACGAAACCCGTGCCTGGCTGGAAGCCAACTGCCCGCCGTCGATGCGCGTGGCCATGGGCGAGGGTGATGTGGTGTGGGGGGCCAGCCAGCCGCAGTTCCCCAATGACGACGCGCGCCTGTGGTTCGAGCGCATGCGCGACCAGCGCTGGTTCTGCCCCGAGTGGCCGCAGGCCTATGGCGGCGCAGGCTTGAACGCCGAGCAGGTGGCGGTTCTGGAAAGTGAAATGCGTCGGCTGCGCTGCCGGCCGCCGCAGATCAACCTGGGTATCTGGATGCTCGGGCCGGTGCTGCTGGCCTACGGCAGCGAGGAACAGAAGCGCACCTTGCTGCCGCCCATGGCGCGGGGCGAAGTGCGCTGGTGCCAGGGCTTCTCCGAGCCCAATGCCGGCTCTGACCTGGCCAGCCTGAAGATGGCGGCGCGCGACGCCGGTGACCATTTCGTGGTCGACGGCAGCAAGATCTGGACCTCGTACGGCGACAAGTCCGACTGGATGTACGCCCTGGTGCGCACCGACCACCAGGCGCCCAAGCATGAAGGCATCAGCCTGATCGTGCTGGACATGCGCAGCCCGGGGGTGAAGGCCGTGCCGATCGACCTGATCAGCGGCAAGTCGGCGTTCTGCCAAGTGTTCTTCGACTCGGTCAAGGTGCCGAAAAGCAATCTGGTGGGGCCGCTGAACGGTGGCTGGAACCTGGGCAAGTACCTGCTGCAGCACGAGCGCAAGGCGATGTCGAAGTTCGGCGAATTCAGCCTGCCTTCGCACTTTGACCTGCTGGCCCTGTTGCGCGACTACCTGCCGCAGCCGCGCAGCCAGGGCGAATGCGCCTTGCAGGCGCGCGCCGTGGCCTGCGCCATGGACGAGCACGCCTATAACCTGACCGTGCAGCGCATGGCCGAGGAGGGCCGCTGTGGCGACGATATCAGCGGGCTGATGGCAATCATGAAACTGGTGCACACCGAGCAGGAGCGCGACAAGTTCGAAGTGCTGCTCGACGCCATGGGCGGCCACGCTCTGGGCTGGCAGCACGAGAGCTTCAGCGAGCGCGAACTGGCGGTGACCCGCGCCTGGTTGAACAGTTACGCGCTGACCATCTCGGGCGGTGCTTCGGAAGTGCAGCTCAATGTCATTGCCAAGCGTGTGCTTGGCCTGCCTGATGGCAAGAAAGGAGTGCAAGCATGAACCTTCGTTACAGCGAGGAGCAGCGCCTGCTGGCCGACAGCGCCAGGGATTTTCTTGCCGCCCGCAGCCCGGTGGCGGCCCAGCGTCGGCTGCGCGATCAGGGCGCGGCCAGCGGTTTTGACCCGCAAGTGTGGCGCGATGCGGTGGCGTTGGGCTGGAGCGCGATACCGTTTCCCGAGGCGCAGGGCGGGCTGGACTTCGGCTGCATGGGCCTGGGCCCGGTGTTCGAGGCCATCGGCCACAACCTGGCAGCGACGCCGTTGCTGTCCAGCGTGGTGCTGGGCGGCTCGCTGCTGCACCTGGCGGGCTCGCCGACCCAGCAAGGCGACTGGTTGCCGGCGTTGATCAGCGGTGAGCGACGTGTGGCGCTGGCGGTGGATGAACGTGCCCGCCATCAGCCCCGTGATATCGCCCTGGCAGCGGTGGCCGATGGCGACGGCTTCTGCCTGCAGGGTGAAAAGTTCTGGGTGGTCGATGGTGTCGGTGCCGATGCTTATGTGGTAGCGGCGCGCACGGCTGGCCAGCCGGGCGAGGCGCAGGGCATCAGCCTGTTCCTGGTGCCCGCCGATACACCAGGGGTGGCCTGCAGCCCGCTGCCGTTGATCGACTCACGCAACAGCGGGCGCTTGCGCCTGGACCAGGTCCGGCTTGGCCGCGACGCCTTGCTGGGTTGCCCTGGTGAGGGCTGGGTGGCGCTGGACGCCGCGCTGGACCGTGGCCGGGCATGCCTGGCGGCAGAACTGTTGGGCGCGGCGCAGCAGTTGTTCCAGACCACCCTCGAGTACCTCAAGACACGGGTGCAGTTCGATGTCCCGATCGGCTCGTTCCAGGCCCTGCAGCACCGCGCCGCGCAGTTGTATGTGGACCTGGCGTTGGCCCGCAGTGCGGTAATGGCCGGCCTGGCGGCGCTGGATGATGGCGAGCTCGACGCTGCCCGGCGTGGTCGCCTGGTCAGCCTGGCCAAGTGGAAAGCCGGCGATACCGCGCTGAAGGTGGCCAACGAAGCGGTGCAGATGCACGGCGGCATTGGCGTCACCGACGAGCTGGACGTCGGCCTGTACCTGAAGCGCGTGCGGGTGGCGCAAGCTTGCCTTGGCGACCGGGACTTCCACTGCGAGCGCTATGCCGACCTTGACCAGGCCTGCGCCTGAAACCTCGTGGGAGAACCCTGATGAGCATACAACTGTGGCGACAGGCCTGGCAGCAGCTGATAGCGCCGGGTGCGCCGTTTGAAGTGGTGAGCCCGGCCGATGGCAGCCCGCGGTATTTCCGTCACGCTGCGCGCAACCTGATGCAGGTAATCGACGCCGGCCGCGTGCATGGCGACAAGCAATTCATCATCTGGCAGCAGCAACGGCTGACCTTCAATGATTTTTTCGACGCGGTCGACCGCCTTGCCGGGCAACTGGCCGGGCCATTGGGGGTACGCCCCGGCGAGCGGGTGGTGATTGCCATGCGCAACCAGCCTGCCTGGCTGGTGGCCTTCGCCGCTATCCAGCGTTGTGGGGCGGTGTGCGTGCCACTGAATAGCTGGGGGCTGCGCGACGAGCTGCTGCATGGTGTCGAGGACAGCGGCGCACAACTGCTGTTTTGCGATGAAGTGCGCCTGGCGATGTTGCGTGAAGACCTGACGCGGGGTGGGCATACCTGCATCGTGGTAGGGCACAGCTCCGAGCCTGCATTGCCTGAAGGCTGCCTGCGCTACGAAGCCCTGCTGGCGGCCGAGCCGCGGGTGCTTGCGGTGCCAGAAATTCCACCCGAGGCCCCGGCGCTGATCCTCTACACCTCGGGTACCACCAGCCGTGCCAAAGGCGTGCTGTCCAGTCACCGGGCGGTATGCCAGGCCCTGGCGGCACTGGAGTTCCAGGGCGCCTTCTGTGCCATGAGCTCGCCCCAACGGGTCGGCGGCATGCTTGCCAGTGGCTACGCGCCCACCTCGTTGATGGCGGTCCCGCTGTTCCACGTCAGTGGGCTGCACGCCCAGTTCCTGTCGGCGTTCCGCCCTGGCCGGCGGTTGCTGCTGATGTACAAGTGGGACCCGGAGCAGGCGCTGGACCTGATCCGCGATGAGCGCTGCACCCAGTTCAACGGCGCGCCGGTGATGATGCAGCAGTTGCTCGCTTCTGAACGCTACGGCAGTGACGATACGGCCAGCCTGTTCGGCCTGGGCCTTGGCGGCGGTGCGTCGTCTGCCGGGCTGCTGGCCGAAATGCTCGCCCGCAAGCCCGAGGTGATCGGCGGCAGCGGTTACGGCCTGACCGAGAGCAACGGTATTGGCGCAGCCATCGGCGGTGACCCTTTCGAGTACCGCCCGGCCACGGCCGGTTGGCCGTTACCGATTGTCGAGGTCCGCATCGGTGATGACCCGCTGCAACCTTTGCCGCCAGGCACTTCAGGCGTGATCTGGCTGCGCTCGCCGACGCTGATGGAGGGCTACTGGAACCTGCCGGCCGCCACGGCCGACAGCGTGCGCGCAGGGTGGCTGGACACCGGTGACCTCGGCTACCTGGACGACCAGGGCTTCCTGTACATCAGCGGTCGGGTCAAGGACCTGATCAACCGGGGTGGCGAGAAGATCTCGGCAGTTGAAGTCGAGAGCTGCATCAGCGACATGGCGGGCGTGGATGAGGCGGCCGCATTTGCCCTCGACGATCCGGCAATGGGCGAGGTGCTGGCGCTGGCAATCCAGGGCAGCCCGGCCACGCTGCCGTCGGATGAACAGGTGCGCGGCTACATCGCTGCACGCCTGGCACCCTACAAGGTACCCGCCCAGGTGTTTCGCCTGCATCAGCCGCTGCCGCGCAATGCCACCGGCAAGGTGCTGAAGGCCGAACTCAAGGCACGCCTGTGCGTCGAGTGACTTTTTAGTCTCTCCGGACGATGCCGATCGCCCTGGAACACGAACAATGAAGCCATACCAGAAGCCTTATCAGCGAAGGAGGCAATACATGAAAACAACAAAAGGTGTGATGCTCGCCGCCGTCATTACAGTCAACAGCGGGCTGCTGGCCAGCGCCTACGCCGCCGTGCCGGCAGACGAAGCCGCCAGGCTCGGCAAGGACCTTACCTGCGTCGGCGCCGAGCAGGCGGGGAACGCCGCCGGCACCATCCCGCCCTACACCGGCAAGTACCTGGGCGAGGTGCCGGGCTGGAACCACGTGAAGTTCTCGGGCGACCAGCCCGTGGACCCGTATGCCGACGAAAAACCGATACTGGTGATTACCGCGCAGAACATGGACCAGTATGCCGATCACCTCAGCGAAGGGCAGAAGGCGCTGCTGAAGAAGTACCCCGCCACCTACAAGATGAACATCTATCCCGGCCATCGCGACTTCCGTTACCCCGACTACGTGTGTCGCCGGGTGATGAGCAACGCCGTGAATGCCAAGCTGGTGAACGACGGCCTGGGTGTCGAGGGGCTGGGCCAGGTACCGTTCCCGATCCCGAAAAACGGCATGGAGGTGTTGTGGAACCACCAGTTGCCGGCACGTGCCTACACCGAGGAGAAGATCTCCGACCTGGCATCGGTGTTGCCCAACGGCAGCATAGGTTGGGGTCGCGCGCATGCGCGCAACCTGTCCCAGGCCAACTCGCCAACGGTGGAGCCGAAAACCTCGGACATGGTCCAGGCGATGAGCTACAACACCACCCTGAAGCCCGCGCGTGACAACGGCGTGATCAGCATTGCCCACGAGCCGTACAACTTCGTCACTTCGTCGCGCCAGGCCTGGTCCTACAGCCCGTCGACCCGCCGCGTGCGGCAGATGCCGGGGTACGGTTACGACCAACCGATGATCGGCACCAACGGCACCATGACGGTGGACGAGGACCGTCTGTTCAACGGCGCACCGGAACGCTACACCTGGAAGCTGCTGGGCAAGCGCGAAATCTACACCCCGGCCAATGCCTTCAAGGCCAACGCCGGCAACGTCAAGTATGCCGAGCTGCTGACGCCCAACCACCCCAACCCGGCGTTCATGCGCTATGAGTTGCGCCGGGTCTGGGTGGTGGAGGCGGACCTGAAGGAGGGCTACCGGCATGTCTACGGCAAGCGCGTGCTGTTCATCGACGAGGACACCTGGAACGCGGTGATGGCCGATAACTACGATGCCCGTGGGCAGTTGTGGAAGCATGCGATGGTCAACTATTACTACCACCCGGACATGAGCGGTTGGCAGGCCGGCTCGCAGTTCTTCATGGACCTGAACTCGGGGCAGTACACCGGTTACGGCATGACCAACGAAGCGAAGAAGGGGCCGATTCTGAACGAGAGCAAGTTCACCCCGGACATGTATACGGCGGATGCAGCGCGGGCTATCGGGCGTTGATGGACTGATAGTTCCCCCTTGAAGTGAACGAGGCCTGGCAGGGATCAACCCTGGCAGGCCTTTTTGTTTGTGAGGTGAAAGGTTTGTCGGGGCGTTGGGGGAGGGCTACCAGGTGCCTGGCATGGCATTTTCGCCGGGGCATAAATCGAGCGCCGCGCGGGCGGCGCTCGATTTCACAGGCGCTCAAAATGCAGTGCCAAGCACCAGCGCCCCTACACCGCCACCGCGCCAACAACCTTGCCCGCCGCCACCCCCTTGATCTGCGCCCGATACCGCGGCAACGCCATCGCCAGAAACCCCGCCGCCAGCACCAGCAACACCACCGAAGCCGCCAGCGCATAGCGCAGCGACTCACCCTGCAGGCTGGGCAGGAACACATCGCTGAGCATGCCGATCAGCAACGGCCCAAGGCCTACCCCGAGCAAGGTCATGGCCATGACGAAGATCGCCGTGGCCTGGGCCAGGCGGTGGGCCGGGAACAAATGCGTGATGGCGCCCAGGCACGGCGTTGCCCACCACACGCCAAAGAAACCGAACGCGCTGTAGAACAGAAACGCCTGCGGTACCGGCGTGTCGCCAATATGAAACGCCACCCCTTGTGGCCACAGGAAGTAGGCCAGCGCAAACGGGATGCTCAACAGCGTGCCCAGCAACGGCACGCCAATCTGCCAACCCACGTCACGCCGGGCCAGGCGGTCGGTGAGCATGCCGCAGACCAGGGTGCCAATGGTCGAGCCCGTGCCGCCCACCACACCTACCAGAAAGCCCGCCTGCTGCATGTTCAGGCCATGAGAGCGAATCAGGAAGCTGGGGCTCCAGGTACCAATGGCATAGCCGGCTATGGCCGCTGCACCGCCAGTCAGTATCAACCACAAGAACGAAGGCATGCGCAGCAGCTCGGTCAGGGTACGCAACCATCCTTCGCCCGGCTCATTCGCTGCTTGCCGCGTACGCACCGGGGCCGGTGCGCGAACCGTCAGCAACAGCAGCAAGCCCAGCAAAATGCCGGGTGCGCCAATCAACAGGAACGCGTAGCGCCAGCCATGCTGCTGGGCAATCCAGCCGCCCAGGCCCAGGCCGACAATCGCGCCCAGGCTGGAACCGAGCATCAGCAC